>JAPKDN010000003.1 GCA_028822575.1 Alphaproteobacteria bacterium
CTTACCGCCAAGAAACTCGTAGAGCGCGCCATCCGATGACATCGGCAGTCCAGCCTCGGTCAAGGCTTCGGCGATTAGGCGGTTTCCGATTGGCTCACTATTTACCAGCACGCCGTCACAGTCAAAAATGATGAGATCCCAGTCCATCTGTCTGTAATAACTGAGTTTGCTCCCTCAGTCATCTATGGTTAAAAAATAGGCATTATAATTTCGTGCTTGCTAATTGAGCAATTTTATATATGTTTCGTTGAAATTCAATTTTTTTGGCATGGGGGACGACATGTATTCTAACCGCCTCACCCACTGGGTTACCGCGCTTGCTGTGGGTCTCATCGCATTTACCGCCAGTGGCCAAGCCATGGCGGCGGACACACTCAGCAGTGCCAATACCGCCTGGATTCTGACCGCGACCGCCTTGGTTCTGTTCATGACCTTGCCCGGTCTAGCCTTGTTTTACGGCGGTTTGGTGAGGGCGCGGAACGTGCTCTCGGTTCTAATGCATTGTGTCACGGTCGCGTGTTTGGTCTCGGTGGCATGGCTGATCATCGTCTACAGCCTCGCCTTCGATGACGGCGGTTCGCTGAACCAATATATTGGTGGCACGGGCAAGGCGTTCCTGGCTGGCGTGGGCCCCGACACACTGTCGGGAGACATACCCGAGACCGTGTTCTTCATGTTCCAGATGACCTTCGCGATCATCACCCCGGCGCTAATCGTCGGCGCCTTTCCCGAGCGGATGCGGTTTTCCGGCGTTCTCCTTTTCACCCTTCTCTGGTTGATCCTTGTATACGCGCCGGCGGCGCATTGGGTCTGGGGTGGTGGTTGGCTCATGGACTTAGGGGTCATGGACTTCGCCGGTGGGCTCGTGGTGCATACGACCGCCGGTGTCTCGGCGCTAGTTCTTGTCATGGTTCTTGGTCCACGGCGCGGCTTCCCAAGGGAAATCCGCCCACCGCATAGCCCGGGCATGACCGTCATGGGCGCCTGCATGTTGTGGGTCGGCTGGTTCGGCTTCAACGCTGGCAGCGCGCTTGCCGCCGACGGCACCGCCGGCATGGCGATGCTCGTTACTCATATCTCAGCGGCAGTTGCCTCGCTCGTTTGGGTGGCCATCGAATGGGCTCGGTTTGGCAAGCCAAGCGTCATCGGTCTCGTTACCGGCACCATCGCCGGCCTCGCCGCGATCACCCCGGCCTCCGGTTTCGTCGGTCCGCTGGGCGCGGTGGCGATCGGCGTGCTCGCCGGTGCGGTCTGTCAATGGTGCACCACTTTCATCAAGATCAAATTGAAGATTGACGACTCGCTTGATGTCTTCGCAGTTCATGGCGTCGGCGGCATTTTGGGCACCCTGCTTGCGGCGGTCTTCGCGGTCGAGAGCCTGGGTGGCATGGGTCTGGCCAAGGGTGTTTCCATGGCCGACCAGTTCGTCATCCAGGCGATTGGCGTCGCGTCCGTTGTGGTCCTCTCGGGCGTGTTGACCTACATCATTGCCAAGATCGTCGCCGTCACCGTCGGCCTCAGGGTCAGCGAAGAAGAAGAGATCGACGGGCTCGACATCAGCGCCCATGGTGAAAGAGGATACAACCTGACCTAATCGGTTCGGGGCCTCCCGGGTATGATAGGGCGGCCCCTCGTTGACCCAGGTTATCCAGCGGGCTTTCCAGAGCTCTAAAGGAGGATGCGATGAAGATGATCGTTGCGATCTTGCAGCCACACCGTCTTGATACGGTTCGCGAAGCCCTGGCCAGTGTCGGCGTGCATGGCATGACCGCTAGCGAAGCCCAGGGCTTTGGTCGTCAAGGTGGCCACAAGGAGATCTATCGGGGCGCGGAGTACGATATCCATTTCGTACCCAAGGTGAAGATCGAGGTCGCGGTCAGCGATGATGACGAAGACCGCGCGGTAGAGGCCATCCAAACCGCCGCGCAAACTGGGCGGATTGGCGATGGCAAGATCTTCGTACTTGAGGTCTCGCGTGCCGTTCGAATCCGCACCGGAGAACAGGGCGAAGAGGCACTTTAGCTCCCTATCCACATCAGGCGATGGATGAACCATCACCTCCTCTTGCTCTAGTCACCGAATCCAGGTCAAACCGGTGGCCATGGATATCATCTTCGACATTATTCTGCCGGTATTCGGAATTGTCCTTATAGGCTATGTCGCGGCACGTTCAGGAGCTTTTCCGGAATCCGCGGGCAAGGGGTTGGCGTTTTTTGTCTTCAATTTCGCGATTCCACCCTTGTTGTTCCGATCCATGGCCGTTCAGACATTGCCTGACCCAATCGAGTGGTCGTTTCTTGCCTCCTATTTTGGCGGCAGTCTTATCGTCTGCACGATCGGTGGGCTGTTAACCAAGGCTCTTTTTCGACGTGATTTCGCCACCTCCGTGGTCTGCGGAGCCACCAGCGGTGTCGCCAACATCATGCTATTGGGCCTGCCTTTGGTTCTGACCACCTTTGGCGAAGTAGCGACCTTTCCAATTTTTCTGCTGTTGGCCTTCAACGCGCCAATCATGGTGATCGCCACGACGTTGCTAATCGAAGGTCGCCAGGGAGGTGGCGCGAACCTACGTCAATTACCGGTTAACCTCGGCAAGAGCCTGGTGACCAATCCAATTGTCATGGCCTTGATTCTTGGCGTGATGTGGAACCTCGCGGGCTGGGAATTACCCTACGCGGTGGACGTGCTCACCAAATCTCTTGGGCAAGCCGCCCTGCCAGGCGCCGTGTTTTCGATGGGGGTGTCACTTGCCGCCTATCGCGTCGCCGGCGCCGTCGCTCAAGTAGGCCTCGCGTCCACGCTCAAGCTCATCGCGCATCCGTTCATGGTTTGGGTATTGGCGACCTTCATATTCTCGGTCGAGCCGCTCTGGCGCGACATCGCGGTTCTGGCGGCTGCCGCGCCAGCAGGGGTTAATGTTTACATGGTGGCCACACGCTATGACGCGGGAACCAGCCATTCTGCCGCGGCGATGCTGGTAAGTAGCCTGTTTGCCGTGGTGAGCGTCAGCGTCATCCTGCACTTGCTCGGCACGCGCTGACACTTGCCTTTTCCCCTGCCGAAACGTTAGAGATGGGTCGTAAAATCTAGGAGCCCACCATCATGTCCCTCGCGGTTGAAACGAGTGCTGAGACCTATGTCCTTCGCGAAGACCGTTATGGCGTCGCGTGGCTTACTCTGAACCGACCCCATGCCTATAACGCGCTTTCGGTCGAGTTGATCGCCGCGATGCAGGAAAGTCTGAACGCTATTGCCGTTGATAGTTCGGTGAAGGTTGTGGTGCTTCGCGGCGCCGGCAAGGGTTTCTGCGCTGGCCATGACCTGAAGCAAATGCAAGCCAACCGAAGCGAGGCTTACTACAAAAGCGTATTCGCCTCCTGCTCCAAGATGATGATGAGCTTGATGGAACTGCCCCAACCGGTCATCGGATGCGTGCACGGCATTGCCACGGCAGCCGGCCTTCAGCTTTTGGCCAGCTGTGATCTCGCCGTCGCGGAGAAGAACACCCGTTTCGGCACCCCAGGCGTTAATATTGGGTTGTTCTGCTCAACCCCGATGGTTGCGGTGTCCCGCAAGGTCCAGCGCAAGAAGATGATGGAAATGCTGTTGACCGGGGAGATGTTGGATACCAGTGCGGCCTTGGATCAGGGCCTGATCAACAAGGCGGTGCCCACGGACCAGCTTGAGAGCGTAGTGTCGGAACTTGCTGCCAAGATCGTCGCGAAATCACCGGCGGTGGTGAAGATCGGCAAACAGGCCTTCTATAAACAGTTGGAAATGCCTCTGGCCGACGCCTACGCTTTTACCAGCCAGGTGATGACCCAAAACATGATGATCGATGACGCGACCGAGGGCATGAGCGCCTTCACTGAGAAGCGCGCGCCGGTCTGGAAGGGCAAATAATCATGCCACCGTCCGGCGCTTCCCAAACCGTCGACCACGACGCCTATCCCGACGCCTATATCAAATCGATCCTCGCAGATGTTCGAACCATCGCCATGATCGGCGCTAGCCCGAACTGGAACCGTCCCTCGAACTTCACGATGAAGTATCTCCAGGCCAAGGGCTACAAGGTTTACCCGGTCAACCCAGGCGTGCCAGGAACCCAGATCCTGGGCGAGACCGTTTATGCGACCCTCGACGATCTGCCCGAGGTCGTCGACATGGTCGATATCTTCCGTAACTCCGACGCCGCCGGCCCCGTTACCGACGCAGCAGTGGAGCATGGCGCCAAGGTGGTTTGGCTCCAGCTTGGGGTGCGGAATGACGAGGCCGCCGTCCGGGCCGAGGTCCACGGGCTCCGGGTGGTGATGAACCGCTGCCCAAAGATAGAGTTCTCCCGGCTGTTCGGCGAGCTGTCTTGGCACGGCTTCAACTCACATGTCATCTCATCAAAACGACGCCCCGTCGGCCGCGCGGAAAAGCCAGCCAACGACCGAGGCCCCAATACCTCCGCGCTAAAACCCCGCGCGCCCGTCGAAGCCGGGTTCGAAACCCGGGCAATCCACGCCGGTGCGGCGCCCGATCCAACTACCGGCGCACGCTCGACCCCGATCTTTCAGACCACCGCCTTCGTTTTTGATGATGTCGACCATGCAGCCTCGCTGTTCAATTTGCAGACATTCGGCAATATCTACGGTCGGCTCTCCAACCCAACGACCTCGGTCCTGGAAGAACGGATCGCCAGTCTAGAGGGTGGCCGCGGGACCACCTGCACCGCATCTGGTCATTCGGCGCAGTTGGTCGCGTTATTACCCCTGATGGAGCCGGGTGACCGAATCGTTGCGTCGACCAAACTCTATGGCGGCTCGATCACACAATTCGGCAAGACCTTCAAGAAATTCGACTGGCATTGCACCTTCGTGGACATGGACGATATGGACGCCGTTCGCGCGGCGGCGGCAGAGCCGGGCGTCAAGGCGCTTTATGCCGAATCGCTGGCCAATCCAGGCGGGGTGATCACCGATATTGAAGCCTTAAAGCAGATTGCGAACGCGGTAGGCGTGCCGTTGATTATCGATAACACCATGGCTACGCCCTATCTGTGCCAGCCGTTCAAGCACGGTGCTGACATCATCATTCACTCGACCACCAAGTTTCTATCCGGTCACGGCAACGCCATGGGCGGCGCAATCGTTGATTCCGGCACGTTTGACTGGTTCCAGAACGACAAGTTCCCAGCGCTAACCCAACCGGAACCAGCCTATCACGGCCTCACCTTCTTCGAGACCTTTGGTGATCTGGCCTACACCACCTATGGCCATTCCGTCGGATTGCGCGATCTTGGGCCGACCATGGCGCCGATGAACGCGTATCTGACGATCATGGGAACCGAAACCCTGGGCCTGCGCATGGAACGCCATGTGGAGAACGCTCAAAAGGTGGCCGAGTTCCTGGACGGTCATCCCGCCGTCGCTTGGGTTTCCTATGCCGGCCTTCCCGCCTCGCCCTATCATGCGTTGGCGAAGAAATATCTGCCGAAAGGCGCGGGTTCTGTTTTCACTTTCGGGATCAAGGGCGGCTTCGAGGCCGGCGTGAACTGCGTGCAAGCCTGCGAGTTGTTCAGCCATCTCGCCAATATCGGCGACACGAGATCATTGATCTTGCATCCGGCCTCGACCACGCACCGCCAGTTGACCGAGGAACAGCGCGCCTCGGCCGGCGCCGGCGACGACGTGATCCGGCTCTCGATCGGCATTGAGTCCGTGGAGGATATTATCGGCGATCTTGATCGGGCACTGGGGTGACAAGTCTTTTTATCTCGGACACCGGCGAATGAAGGTTGGCGAGGCACCGTAAACGTTGATGGCACACCGCACGACGCCGATAATTCAGCCCTTACGCGCGCGCCACTCCTCGTGACGTTGTTTGGTTTCCTCGGTTAAGCTCAATGCCATGAAGCGATAGGCATCCACCCAGGACGCATCCTCCAGATTGGGGATATCCAGCCCCCGCGCGAGCGACTCCTTGGCCATCTGGGTCGCGTTCGGGGGGGCGCTGGCGATATGTTCGGCGACCTCCATCGCTTGGATCATCACCTTTTCATGCGGCACCAGCCATTGGGCAAGGCCGATGCGGTGTGCCTCCTCGGCGGTAAGCGAGAAACCCATGGCCAACTTCATCGCCTGGCCCTTGCCGACCCAGCGCGCCAGCCGCACCGCGCCGCCATAGGCCGGCATGATGCCAAGCGCGGTCTGAGGCATCCGCCACTCCGCCCGTTCCGACGCGACGATCAGGTCACAGCAATAAGTCAGGATACAGCCGACGCCGATCGCATAGCCGTTCACCGCCGCGACAACCGGTTTTGGAAAATGATCCAACACCCGGGCCGCGAACTTGCGCCATTTCGGCAGCTCGGCGAAGAAATCCTCCATCGTATCCAGGGTATGGGTCTTGGCATCCTTTAGATCAGCTCCGGCCGAGAACGCTCTTCCCGCCTCGTCGCCGGTGATTACGACACAGTGGATATCGTCGTCATGCTCCGCCACGCCGAAATGCTCGATCAGGCCGTCGCTAAAATCCTGCCCCCAGCAATTTCGCGCCGCGGGTCGGCTTAGCGTAATCAGCGCCACATGGCCGCGTTTTTCATAAAGTACCGGCATAGCTATCCCCTCGACATGGACCCCTAGGATGCCGCGACCGTAAAGACTTTGTCGAGGTGGTGGCATTGCCCGAGCCACGCGGATATGGTCCGGCCCATGGCAAAATCACCTCTTCGATCCGTCGCCGTCATCGGTGGCGGCCCCGCTGGGCTCATGGCGGCGGAAATGTTGCTCGACCAAGGACAATCCGTCGATCTGTACGACGGCAAGCCCTCGGTTGGCCGCAAATTCCTGATGGCCGGCAAAAGCGGGCTCAATATCACCCATGGCGAGGATTTCGACACACTCCTCACCCGATACGGCCCAAGGGCGAGCGTGCTCGAGCCGCATCTCCGCGCCTTCGGGCCAGCCGAGATCCAGGCTTGGGCAACGGGATTGGGAATTGAAATCTTTACCGGCTCGTCGGGGCGTATTTTCCCCACGGTCATGAAGGCCTCCCCCCTGCTGCGGGCCTGGCTCGCTCGTTTGAGCGAACGCGGATTGCGCGTGCATGCCCGGCATCTATGGCGTGGTTGGCGCCAGGATGGCGCGTTGGTCTTCGAGACCCCGGACGGGACCGTCAATGTCCAGACCTCCGCCACCGTGCTGGCCCTGGGAGGCGCAAGCTGGCCACGCCTCGGCAGCGACGGAAATTGGGTCAAGATCTTGCGCCGCAAGGAGATCTCCATTCCACCCCTGGAACCCGCCAATTGCGGCTTTGAGACACAATGGAGTCCGTACTTCGCGGAAAATTTCGCCGGGTCACCGATGAAATCCTGCATCCTGAAAATTGGCGACAGATCTGTTCCGGGTGACTTCATCGTCACTAAAACCGGCGTCGAAGGTGGTGCCGTCTACACGCTTTCCACGGCGATTCGAGAGCAAATCACCACCAAGGGCGCGGCCATGCTGCTGCTTGACCTCACCCCCGGACGCAGCCTGGAGCGGTTGACGGTGTCGTTATCGCGGCCGCGCGGCAAACGCTCGCTGGCCAAGCACCTGAAGCAAGCAACCGGGCTCGAGGGCGTAAAAGCGAGCCTGCTTCGCGAACGCCTGCCGGTTTCGACCTTCGATAACCCCGCGACCCTGGCCAAGGCGATCAAGGGGCTTGGCGTCGTCCTGACCAAGCCACGCCCAATCGCCGAGGCCATCAGCACCGCCGGCGGCCTTGCGTTCGAGGATATGAACGAGGATTTTGAGATCACAAGCCTCCCTGGCGTCTTCGCCGCCGGAGAGATGCTGGATTGGGAGGCGCCGACGGGCGGCTATCTGCTGACCGCCTGCCTCGCCACCGGTCGCGCCGCCGGGCTCTCCGCCGCCGCATGGCTCAAAAGCCAAGAGGTACCCGTGGAACAGCCAGAAAAATCCCCGCCCGCTACCTAATCGCCTGGATCAGCTCCGCGATACGATCCAGCACCGGCATGACTTCATCCGACCCCGCCGCCGGCAAGGTCAACACACAACGCTCCGTCCCCGCGTCCTGGTAGCGCTTCAGCTTGTCCGCGTCCTCGGCGACGCCATAGACAGTGATCGGGATCGAATCTGGCTCCCTCCCCGCCTCCGCCGCCATTTGCCGGAACTGAGGGAAAATATCCAGCGCGTCGCCGTAATTCGGGCGCTTGGCATGGGGTAGCCAACCGTCGCAATACTCGATCGCCCGCCTTCCACCATGCGGAAAGGCACCACCCATCAGCACCGGTGGATAGGGTTTCTGCACCGGTTTCGGCCAAGTCATCATTTCCGGAAACTCGACATACTTACCAGAATACGAGGCTTTGGATTTGGTCCAGATCTCGCGCATCGCCTCGACGCGTTCCTTCATCAGGCTCATGCGAGTTTTGAAATTGGTACCGTGATCCGCCATTTCCTCGGCGTTCCAGCCAGCGCCGATACCGAACAGAAATCGACCCTGGGAAATCTGGTCGATTGACGCGACGGATTTCGCTGTCTGGATCGGATCGCGCTGGATCACTAGGCAAATCCCTGTACCGATCTTCAGTCGTTCGGTCGCGGCGGCGGCCGCCGAGAGGGTCACGAACGGGTCCATCACATCGTAATATTTCTTCGGTAAATCACCGCCTTGCGGGAATGGCGACGTCCGCGAGGTCGGAATATGCGAGTGCTCCGGCGCCCAAAGCGACTCGAGGCCCCGTTCCTCCATCGCGCGGGCTAGCGCGACCGGCCCGATGGAGTAATCCGTAAAGAATAATGACGCACCGATATGCATGGTTGCCTCCCTGTCGCCGACGCTCCATCAAACCCCGAGCGGTGTTTCATCCTCGATCTTTTCAACCTGGGCCTTGAGCTTCAACAATCCGATGTCGCGGTTGCGGAACAATTCCTCCGGGCTCATCCCGCCATAGTCGAAATAACCGGCGCCAGCCATCACGCCTCCCCGTCCCTCTTCAATGAGCTTATCCAGGGTTGGGCTACTGGGCTTTGGGGTCGGCGGGTCATAAGTCATGTTGGCCATGCCCCGTTGCATCATGTCGAGGCCGGTGAAATCGGCCTTCATCAATGCGCCCATCAGGGCCATCCGGTTCGCCAGACCGTATTTGATCGAATCATCGATCGCCTGTGCCGACGCCCACCCCTCGTCCAGAAGCCGGGTGATCTCCAACCCCATCGCCGCTTGCAATCGGTTGGCGACATAGCCGTTGATGAATTTGTCGAACCGCACCGGCTTCTTGCCCATGCCGTTATACAGCGCCTCCATCTGGTCCATCACCGCGATGTCGGTCTCTGGCCCGGGGGCCAAATCAACAAGGTCGATGATATAGGGCGGCGTATACCAATGAGCGATCAGACAGCGTTTCTGGCGCGCTGGCGGGATCAGTGGAAACTCGTCCAGGTTGGAAGTGTTACTGGCGAGAATCGCGTCCGCCGGCGCGGCGGCGTCAATCTCGGCATAGACCTGGGTTTTGACGGGAACATTCTCGACCACGGCTTCGACAATTAGGTCCGCGTCGGCGACCGCGTCGGCAAGCTTGGGCACCGGCGTGATGCGCCCGATGATCGCCGCCTTCTCGGCCACGTCCACGGCACCCGCGTCAACCATGGTCCCAAGCGCGCTATCGATCAATCCGACACCGATCTCAAGTTGCTTCTCGCTGATATCCTGCATCTTGACCTGATGCCCGCCAGCGGCGTGAACCAGCGCCAGCGCGTGCCCCAGCAATCCAGCGCCGATCAGCGTGACCTTACCGTTCGCATCCATTCACCCAACTCCCGATTGGCTTTCTTGTTCGCGCAACCCTAGCCAAGCACGCGGGTCGACGCAGTCGAATTCCCATCCGCAGCGCCGATATCAGAAGGAAGGGATCGCTCACGCGGCCATGGCGGATTCGCGCGAAGCGTGGAAAACCCGCCAAGCACGGGTACACTCACCGCGGAACCGTAATGATTAGAGGCAAGCCATGAGTACCGACCCCATTCTCATCGCCGGTGGCGGCATTGGCGGTGTAGCGGCGGCCCTGGCCTTTAGTCAAAAGGGCTACCGGGTCCGCCTGTTCGAACAGGCAAGCGAGTTTGGTGAGGTCGGCGCCGGCATTCAGCTCGGTCCCAACGTTTTCAAGATGTTCAAGGTCCTCGGACTGACTGACGCGATCAGCGATCTCGCGGTCTTTCCCGACGCCCTGGTGATGCGCGACGGGCCAAGCGGCGGGGAGATCACTCGAATTCCGGTCAATACGCCCGGATTTCGAGAAAAATTCGAATTCCCCTACGCCGTCATCTATCGGCCCGATCTGCACAAGATCCTTGTCGATGCGTGCCGTGACATCCCGGAGATCGAGCTATTGCTCGGTGAGAACGTGACCACACATCGCGAAACCAGCGACGGTGTCATCGCCGTCACCGAGGGCGGCGATGAGCATCACGGCTCCGGGTTGCTGGGCGCCGATGGTCTGTGGTCTCGGGTTCGCGAAACCATTGTCGGCGATGGCAAGCCTCGTGTCTCGGGCCATATCGCTTACCGGGCGGTACTGCCGATCGACGAAGTACCGGAGCATCTGCGCGCCAACACGGTCACGCTTTGGGCCGGTCCCAAGACCCATCTGGTGCAGTATCCGCTGCATCGCGGCGAGATCATGAACATTGTCGCGGTCTTCCACAGCGATCGGTACGAGGAAGGTTGGAACGTGTTTGGCGAGACCGAGGAGTTGAACCAACGCTTTGCCGGGCAACACCCCGATGTCCTGACCTTGCTGAATCGCATTGAGTCCTGGCGCATGTGGGTATTGTGCGACCGTGAACCGGTGAAGAATTGGGTCGACGGACGGGTTGGACTGATCGGCGACGCGGCGCATCCAATGCTGCAATACCTCGCCCAGGGTGCCTGCATGGCGATCGAAGACGCGGTGTGTCTGGCGACGCGATTGGAACGACGGGGCGGTGACTTCGCCCAGGCTCTCCTGGATTATCAGGCAGATCGATACCTTCGCACGGCACGGGTTCAGCTAACCGCCCGCTTTTATGGGGACATCTACCACGCGGGCGGCCCAACCGCGGAGTTGCGCGACATGATGTTGAAAGCCCGCACACCGGAGCAAGGCCAGGCCGGCGTGGCCTGGCTTTACGGCGGCGTGGATGAAAGCGGTGGTCAGCTTTTGGTTTAAGGGTGACTGTTGGGTGCCACCCGTCCTTAAAGCGCCGGCCCCGTACGAATGTCCTCGGTGATTTCCCGCTTCAGATATTTCCCGTCCGACAAGGCACCCTTGAACTCACCATTTTCGACCATGACCTTGCCGCGCAGCACCGTCATCACCGGCCAAGCGGAGATGTCGTGACCTTCCCAGGGGCTGTAGTCGGTCTCGTGCAGATCCTCGACCCGAACCTTTTTGTTAACCGTCGTGTCCAGGACCGCGATATCCGCGTCACTGCCCACCGCGATCGCGCCCTTGCGGGGATACATGCCCATAATCTTGGCGGCGTTGGTTGACACCAGATCCACGAATTTTTCGAGGGAATAGCCCCGCGCCGTCACCATCTCCTGATACATCACCGCGACCCGAGGCTCGACACCGGCATTACCACCGGTCGTGTCGTCGATACGGTCACCGACTAGCTTGGTCTGCAAGGTGCAGCAGATCTCGTCCGTCGCGACGGCATTGATCGCGCCGTCAAGCGTGCCGGCCCAAAGCGCGGCCTGATCCTCGGGCGATTTCAACGACGGGTAGGTATGGTAGATCTGCCCATTGGGCCGCTTATAGTCCTCTGAATTATAAAGCATATATTGGTGCAGCGTCTCGCCATAGATCGGCTGCCCCTTGGTCCGCGCCTCGCGGATCGCCTGTACCCCGGTGCCGGCGCTGACATGCATCATGTAGAGCGGCGTCTTCTCGGCCTCGGCGAGCCGGATCACGCGGCGGAACGAGAGATCCTCCGACAGGGTGTTATGCACTTCGGCCAGGTTGTGGAAACTGACCCGGCCCTCTCGGATCAGCTTTTCGTACATGTGCATGACGATATCGTTATCCTCGGCATGGATCACGCCGAGGCCGCCATTGCGGGTGATGATCTTAAAGACTTCCCAGATGTCACCGAAATGCACCATCCGACCGGATCGGCTGGGAGTGATGTTGGTGGTAAAGATCTTAACCGTCGGATAACCGTCGGTCAGCACGCTTTCCAGCTCATTCAAGATCGGCGGCTCGACATCGCCAAGCAGCATGACGTGATAGGCGTAGTCGCAATAGCAATTGCCAACCCAATCCTCGTCACGCTTGGCGATGACCTCCCGCAATGGGATCTCCTCCATCCGAGCGGCGAAGTCGATCATCGTGGTGGTGCCGCCGAATAGCGCCGCGCGGCTTACCACGTCCGGGCCTTCGGTATAGCCGACACCGCCGCCGGGCAAGGGCATGTGCCATTTGCAATGGACATGGGGGTCGATACCACCGGGCATGACGATTTTGCCGGATACATCGACGGACCGCTTGGCCTGATCATCGCCAATCGCGCCGGGATTGGTGATCGCGGCAATGGTCTCGCCGCTCATCGCGACATCATGCACGCCCACGCCGTGGGGGGTGACGACGGTCCCGCCTCGCAGAATCAGATCAAACATGTCCGGTCTCCCATAGAAATAATCTCGTCTAGTTTCCTGAACATCCGCCCCTATTGTCCAGAGGCTTCAACGACCTCTTCATCGATGGTCTCCAACAATGCCCTGATCCAGGCCTCGGACAACCCTTTACCGATCATGACAAGACGAGACTCGCGCAAGCCATCCGGCCAGGCATCCAACCAACGCATGGGATGAAAAACGTGCTGCACACCGTGCACCACGGCGGGAGTTTCCGGCGCTTCCGCGACCTCGATAATCCCTTTCAGGCGTAACAAATCCGGCCCCAGGGTCTCCGCCACCGACTGGAGGAACAAGGTCAGCGTCACCGCATGGATTGGCTTGTCCAACCGAAGGGACACGGATGTGATTTCGTCGAGGCCCTGGCCGTGCGCATGGTCGTGCCCGTGGCCATGATGGTGCGAATGGTCGGGGCTGTGCACGACACGCTGTTTTTCCCGACCCGAAAAACCGCCGCCGATAATGACCGCCGGGTCGATCTCGCCAAGGACCGGGAACAGGATGTCGGCATCTGGATTAACCACCGTGATCCGCTCCCGTAACGACGCGACCCCGCTTGCGTCGACATCGGTCTTGGTCAACAGCAGCACATCCGCCAGCGCGATCTGCCTCCGGCTCTCCTCGTGCGCGTCCAACGAGGCGACGCCGGTGAGCGCGTCCACCGTCACGGCGACCCGATCCAGCCGGACCAGCGCTCGCAAGGCCGGGTCGGCGATCGCCGCGTGAATGATCGGCGCCGGGTCGGCCAATCCCGTTGTCTCCAATACGATCCGCTCAAAACGACGACCGTCGGTGTTTTTGTCCATCAGGCGGGTGACCGCGTTCACCAAATCACCCCGCATCACACAACACAGGCACCCGGTGCTGAGTTCGATCAGGTCTTCCTCGCTGCTTTCGATAAGTTCGTGGTCCAGTCCTATTTCGCCGAACTCATTGATGATGACGGCGGTCCGGGCCAATTCTGGGCGACGTAGCAGGTTAGCGATCAGTGTCGTCTTGCCGCTTCCAAGGAATCCGGTAACGACCGTCATTGGAATAGGGGCAACGGGAACCGGTGTCATGGATCCAGCCTCGACGGGTCTCATTTCCCATCATCCGAAACAAACAGCACCCGTCCAACGGCGCGATCGGGGCGCAGGATTTCCCGCAAGCCGCGTAAGGCCGGACCGATGGACGGATGTATCCGGTCTCGGCGACCCGGCTCCTGGATACGCCAGACCATCCCAAAGGGTTGGGTCTCGGCGCCTACACTCGCGACCTCCTCGCCATTCACCACTATGCCGCACCGGGTCTCGATTTCCGAAAAGGACAAGGCCGCGTCGACCCGCCAAATCCCAAGCGTGCCTTCTATCAGTGTTCGAAAGCGGTCCCGGTTCATGCCGCTCGGTTCGCCAACCACCAGGCCAGCAATCGGGTCGCCGCCATGAAGTCAGGGATTTCCATCGCCTCGTCCGGGTTGTGAGAACCATTGGCATTGCGAATGAAAAGCATTTGGGTCGGCACGCCGGCGGCGGCGAAGGCGGCGGCGTCGTGGCTGGCGCCGCTGGCGATCTCCATCGCCGGCAGGCCCAATGCCCCGACCCCGGCGAGCATGCCCGCCTTCATCGCTGGATCCATGGGCCCTGGCGCCGCGCGGGTGAACGCCCCAAGCTCGAAGGTGACCCCGCGCCGCGCGGCGATTTCCACCGCCAGATCGCGAACCCGATCCGTCATGGCCTCGATGAAATCGCCATCCAGGCTGCGCATATCCAGGCTGAATTCCACCGCGCCGGCGATCTTGGTCATGGCGTGCCATTCAGCATCGGTGAAGAACTTGCCGATGGTAAAAGCGAAATCCCTCCCCTCGGCCTCGCATTCGGTCCAGATCCCGTCGAGCGCGCCGACAAGTTCGGCGGTCGCGATTACCGCGTCCCGGCGATGGCTCCTCGGCACACCGCCGCAATGAGAATACTCTCCAATGCATCGCGCACTGGGAAGGCGCCGATTGCCGCGAATGCCGGTGACCACGCCGACCGGAAAACCCGCTTCCTCAAGCACCGGTCCCTGCTCGATATGAACCTCCAAATACGCGTGCAGGGAGTCGGGCTTCATGAATACGGCGCCATCGCGCAGCGCCTGGGGGTCGCACCCGGCTTCGGCCATGTGATCGGCTAGAGAGCGGCCGGTATCGGCGCGGCGCGCACTGTCCAAGGCGCCATCGGGCAGGGTTCCAAGCGCCGAGCGACTGCCAATATAGGAGACCCCGAACCAGGCGCTTTCCTCGGCGCGAATGCCCATGACCCGGATGTCGCGCGGGGGAGTGATACCAGCGTCCCGCAACCCGGCGCAGGCGACCAAGCCCGAGACCACACCGGCGGCGCCATCGAAGTTCCCGCCCTGCGCCACGCTATCCAAGTGTGAACCGATGACGATTGGCGCGGCGGACCGATCGGCGCCCGCCATGGTCATGTAGACATTGCCGGCCGCGTCATCCTCGACAGCCATCGAAAGCCGTTCCGCCGCGCCCGCCATTATATCTCGCGCGGCGGTTTCCCCGGCCCCGTAAGAGGCCCGGGTTATGCCAATCCCATCGTGAGTCTGGCTCTCCAGCGCGTCGAAGATCTCGCGCGCCAAGGCCTCCTGACCGGCAACGGCGACACTTGGGTCGAGAATAGGCATGCGGTGGTCTCCGGCTCGAGCAATTCGGTACCACAGTGAAGCGCGCGAACGGTTGGCGCACAAGCCCCGGCGTGCCTAAACTCGGCGAACACCAATCTGGAGCGAAAAATGATCGTCGACGTGCGCACCTACAACATCGTTCCCCGCAAGATGAAAACCTATCTGGCCCTGTTCGAGGAATTCGCCCTGCCGATCCTGCGCCGCCATTTAGGCGATCCGTTAGGTTATTTTCTCGTCGAACACGGGCCCCTGCACCAAGTCGTGCATTTTTGGGGCTATGAAAATCTGGCCGACCTGGAAAAACGCCGCGCCGTGCGCGACGCCGACCCCGCCTGGGCCGAATACCAGCGCAAAACAGAAGGCTTGGTGGTCAGTCAGGAAAATAAGCTTTGCCGACCTATGGAATGGTCGGGAATCAAGTAGTCCCCATCAAACCAGGTCGTCGTCACAGAGCGGCAAAGTCAGGATCGCGCTCGTCCCCTCGCCCAGCGTGCTTTCCAGATGCAGCGACCCACCGTGCGTTTTCGCCAGGGAGCGGGCTATGGCCAATACGAGCCCCATTCCCTGGTACTCTCTGGACAGAGTGTCTGATAGCTGCTGGAAGGGCTCGAACGCCCGTTCCATATTTTCGCTGGCGATACCCGGCCCGGCATCTATCACACTTAGCTTGACCCACCGATCGGATGTCGTTTCGATCCGAATGTCGACTTGCCCGCCCACTGGACTGAACTTGACCGCGTTTGAAACCAGATTGACGCCAATTTGGAGGATATGACGAGGATCGGCCCTAAGTCTGACATCATTGTCCAAAGATGGCCCCTTGAGCGCCACGCCGACTTTTTCCGCCGCCGGCTGGCAGAAGCGAATGATGGTTTCGGACATCTCCACCATGGAAATGACCTGCGGGTCCGCGTTGACCTCGCCGCTTTCAATTCGGGAAATATCTAAAATGTCATTGATCACGCCAAGGAGATGCTCGCCCGCTTCACGAATATCGGTCGCGTAACCGGCGTATCTTTTCCCCTCCATCGGTCCCAGTAGTTGGCCTTCCATGACTTGTGAAAATCCGATGATGGAATTCAGCGGGGTCCGAAGTTCATGGCTCATATTCGCGAGAAAGAAGAATTTGGTTCGGTTGGCGGCCTCAGCGGCGTCTCGGGCTCCCTTCAATTCCTCGGTGAGCTCACGGAGGTCGGTCATGTCCATATCAGCGCCGACAAGGCCGATCTGGGCCCCGTTTTCATCCAACATCGGCATGGCGCGGGTCACGAAATGGCGGCGGCGCCCATCGGGAAGGTCGACATAATATTCAGCATTAAAGAACCCATCATGCGTGCCAGCGAGGAACGCTTGGGAAATACGTTCTTGCGTTGCTCCGCCTAGGCGATCCACTCGGCTTTTCCAATCCGCGAACGTCGTTATACGTTCATCGGGCGAACAACCCAGCATTTCCTCAAGCTTGCGGGTGATAACAAGAGTGCCTCGCGCGACGTTCCATTCCCATAGACCGATATTCGCGGCCTCCACTCCGATCAATGCGGGGGACATTGAATTGCCAACACGGTCGTCCCGCGTGACCGCCTCAGGCACCATCGAGATGGCTTGAAATTTGAAGGCTATTGCTCGGTCGGTCACGAGCGCGGCGATAATCAACCCGACAACCAATGTCGCCCGGTTGATATAAAATACATCCGGCATTGGATGTTTGGCAATGGTTCCAACGACAAGGAACACAATGGACAAGCTGGTCACGAAGACCAACCCGCGACGACCACCGGTCCAAAGACACCCAAATATCGCCAAAAAATAGGGTAGAACGCCGCCCACGTACATAAGGTTCGTGGAAATATCCACGCAGAATGTAGCCGTCGGGGCCACTGCGACAGCACGCAGGAGCCAGGTCTCACGACCAGTGAAAAAGGCCACTTCGGTGTTGTAAGGCCCAGCCATTGCAAATTCATCCACGCTACGGCGATACCCGACGACATCTTTATCGTGTCGGCATAAATCGGCGGGGTGGTGCTATTTAGCCGGACCAAACATTAACATTTAATGAACAAAGCGACGCTCTTCGTAAGGATCGTTATTATTTGATCCTCCTCCAGGGCTTTTCCCGGACTAGCCAATTGGTTCCAGGTCCGCGTAGGGTATCAGCCACTGATTGACGATCAACGGAAGTGCTGGATGAACATACCCCCCGAAATCGCGCTCGGCTCCGCCCCGTTGCTCAATCCGGAAGAACTTCAGTCATATCAACGCGATGGCTTTATCATCCCTCGCTGGCGCTTCGACCACGACCGTGTCGCACGCATGCTGGACGCGGTGGACAGAGTGATCACCGCCAATCCGGACCACCGCCCCGAACAATTGGTTTGCCCACATATACCCGGCGGCGCCACCAAGCCGATCGCCGGGGATCACCATGGCGATTTTCTCGGCTTCGGCACCACGCCGAATCTCGCGACCATTCTTCGGCAACTCGTGGGTCCCAATGTCCTGATGTGGGGCAGTCAGTTGTTTTGCAAACCACCCTCGATCGGCATGGCGATCCCCTGGCATCAGGATGGCGAGTATTGGCCGATACGCCCGCTCGCCAACGTCTCGGCCTGGATCGCCATCGACCCCGCGACGCGCGAGAACGGCTGTCTTCGGGTGATCCCGGGCTCTCATCGCGGCGGCCTTAGACCCCATGTCCTGGATGATCGCGAGAACCTGGCGCTGGACCAGACCGTGGCGCCCGAGCATTTGGATGAAGGCAACGCCGTGGATCTGGAACTCGAGCCCGGCCAACTGGCGCTTTTCGATGTTTTCCTGATGCATGGCTCCAACGCCAACACTTCCGGCAAGCGCCGCGCGGGGCTGGTCTATCGGTATATGCCCAGCACCTCGCTTTTCGATCGCGCCATGCCGGACAAGATTACGTCCTCCGGCCATCAGGTGATGTACCAAAAACGCCCGGTCTATCAAGTAATCGGGGCGGATCCCGGCGCGAACACTTTGGTCGAAGGCGTCCCATGAACGCCTCGAATGCTAGCAACAGCGCGTTGGCGCATCGACTGACCGACACGGAAGTGAACGCCTTTCGACGTGATGGCTTCGTGGTCCCAGCATACCGTTTGACGGATGATTTGGTCACGGCGATGCGCGCGGCAACCGTCGATCTGATGGCCGCCTACCCCAAAATGCCGACCGAGGGACTGGTATCGCCCCATATTCGATACGCGGACACCCAGCGGCCGGATATCCATGATCGGTTTTTGGATTTTTGCCAGGTGCCGGAATTGCTGGATGTCGTCGAACAGTTGATCGGCCCCGACATTATCACTTGGGGCAGCCGGATATTCTCCAAGGCCGCGCGCACCGGTCGCGCGACGCCGTGGCATCAGGACGGAGAATACTGGCCGATCCGCCCCCTGGCGACGGTTACCGCGTGGATCGCGATCGACAACTGTACCCCCGAGAACGGTTGTCTGAAGCTTGTCGCCGGCTCACATCGCGACAAGCGCCTGTTGGAGCATCGTAGTCTCGCAGGACAAGGCGCCGCCTTGGACAAGGAAATCACGCCCGGCGCCTTCAATGAAAACGACGTCGTCGAGGTGCCGCTAGGACCAGGGCAAATGGTGCTGTTCGACGTCTATACCGCCCACGGCGCCACACCGAACACGTCGCCCGAGCGGCGCGCCGGATTCGCCATCCGCTATATGCCGGGGACATCCTTGTACGATCGCTCCATGAAAGTTGGCAGCGGCCAGGACGATGTACAAACCGATCTATCGCAGCGCGCGCTGTTCCTGCTGCGCGGCGAGGACAAGACCGGCGCCAATGATTTTGAGATCGGCCATGACGGGATGGTCGTCGAGGTTGCATGATCATCTCCGCGATGGCCGTGGACATTGGCGAAACCGGGCCCGACCGCTAGGCTGAACCACCGTCATATTCCAGGAGTCGTCCCATGCGCATCACCGGTTGCGAGATCAGGCATTGCAACGCCGGCTGGCGAGATTTTAGCTTCCTCAAGCTGATCACAGACGAAGGCATCACCGGTATCGCCGAATACAACGAGTGTTACGGCAGCCCAGGCCTGTCCACCGTGATCCGGCGCCTGGTCGACAGGGTAGTCGGCATGGACGCCATGGCGCACGAACGCGTACACCAGTTTCTTTACGCCCAGACCCGCCAGGCGCCGGGCGGCGTCAATCAACAGGCGATCGCGGCGATTGAAAACGCCTTGCTCGATATCAAGGGGCAAGCGTTGAACGTACCGGTTTATGATCTCCTCGGCGGTGCGATACGCCAGGAAATCCCGGTTTACTGGAGCCATTGTGGCACTTACCTGTTGGACCCCGCCACAGCGGCCCTTTGCGAGCAGGAGCCGATTCAATCACCGGACGATCTGGTCAAACTCGGCAAGCGGGTGCGCGACGCGGGGTATTCGGGCCTCAAGACCAACATGATCGCTTTCGATGACGCCGGGAAAGTTGTTCGCCACCAGCCTGGTTTCGCGCGCGGACCGGGTTGGCCGGACTTGAACCTGCCGGGCCAAACCGTCGGCCAACTCCGCGATCAACTCATCGCCATGGCCGAGGGCGCTGGCCCCGATGTCGGCATTCGCCTGGACCTCAACTTCCATTTCAAGCCCGAAGGCTTTCGGCAGATCACCACCGGGTTGGACGACCTTGGCTTAGCCTGGATCGAGATCGATCTTTTTGACCCCGTCGCGCTGGCCGGTATCCGGGAGCGCGTGGCGACACCAATCGCCTCCTGTGAATCGCTTTTCGGCGTGCGCGAGTTTCGGCCCTATTTCGAGAACGCCTCGATGGACGTGGCGATCATCGACATCCCCTGGAACGGCGCCTGGCTCGGTATGAAGATCGCCGCCATGGCCGAGGCCTATGAGATTAATTGCGCGCCGCACAACTTCTACGGCCACCTCTCCAGCCTTATGAGCGCCCATTTCTGTACCGCGTTGCCAAATTTCCGGGTCATGGAGATCGATATCGACGACGTGCCTTGGAAGGACAACATCATCTCTTGGAAACCGGAAATCCGAAACGGCTGTGTCCAGGCGCCTCCGGGGCCCGGTTGGGGCGCGACCTTGAACGAGGACGTCATCGCCGCGCACCCGCCAAAATTCGTGAAAGACGACTGATCATGCGTTTGGAGAACAAAATCGCGATCGTCGTTGGGGGCGGTCAAAGCCCCGGCGAGACCATGGGCAACGGCCGGGCAACGGCGGTGTTGTTCGCCCGCGAAGGCGCCAAGGTACTGGTCGGCGACAATCGGCCCGAGTCCGCCGAGGAAACCGCCGATATGATCCGCGCGGAGGGTGGAACCGCCGAGACCGTGGCGGTCGATATCACCGACGAAGCCTCGATCCAGACCATGGTCAAGCATTGCCTCGACCTCTGGGGGCGGATCGATGTCCTGCACAACAATGTCGGCGTTTCCATCGCTGGCGGCGACGCCGAAATCACCGAGATCACCTCGGAAGCCTTCGACCGCGTTGTCTCGATAAACCTGAAGGGCATGGTGCTGACCTGTAAACACGTGATCCCGGTGATGCGCGAGCAGAAATCCGGTTCGATCGTCAGCATTTCATCAATCGCCGCGTGGAACGCCTATCCGCTCATCGGCTACAAGACCACCAAGCAGGCCGTGATCGCCATGACCGAACAAATCGCCTTTCAAAACGCCCCCTATGGGGTTCGCGCCAATGTCATCCTGCCCGGCCTCATGGACACGCCCATGGCCGTCGACACAAGGGTACGGGCGCTGGGCAAGTCCCGCGAGGAGATCGAAGCAGGCCGCAACGCCCGGGTGCCCCTGCGTAACCGCATGGGGACCGGATGGGATGTAGCCAAGGCGGCGCTATTCCTTGCCTCCGACGACGCCGAATTCATCACCGGTGCCGCCCTGCCAGTGGATGGCGGTGAACAACTGAACGTCGGCTAGGCGCCGCGCTAACCTTTGGAGTCAGCCGAAATGTTCAAGCCTCTCACCGGCGTCCGCGTCGTCGATCTGACCCAGGTGCTCGCCGGGCCTTACGCGACCTATCAATTGGCTCTGCTGGGCGCCGAGGTGATTAAGGTCGAACCGCTTGAACGTGGTGATTGGACGAGGAATGGCATCGCGCCTGACGGTTTGGAAAATCAAGGACTTGCTACTAGTTTTCTCACCCAAAATGCGAATAAAAAATCCATCGCCCTCGACCTCAAAAGCAAGGCGGGTTTGGCGTCGCTAATCGCGTTGGTGAAGACCGCCGATATCTTTGTCGAAAACTTCCGTCCAGGCACCGCCGCGCGCCTCGGGCTGTCTTACGAGGCCATCAAGGCCGCCAAGCCGGATATCGTCTATTGCTCGATCTCCGCCTATGGCCAGGATGGGCCGATCGGCCATCGTCCCGCCTATGACCACGTTGTCCAGGGCATGTGCGGCATCATGCGGACGACCGGCACGCCGGAGACCGAACCGAATAAGGTCGGCGCGCCCTATATCGACTACGCCACAGGCATGAACGCCGCGTTCGCCATCGTTTCCGGCGTGATGGAAGCACGACGCACTGGCGAGAGTGTACGCCTCGACGTCGCGATGTTGGACACGTCCCTGTTGTTGATGGCCTCGCTGGTGACCAACCATCTGAATACCGGCGCCACTTTCACCGCGTCCGGAAACGAGGCGTGGAGCCAAAGCCCCTCCTCCGGCGCCTTCGAGACCACCGATGGCATTTTGATGATCGCCGCGAATAACGAGCGCCAATTTAGAGATCTTTGCAAAGCGATCGATCTGGCTCATTTGCTCGAGGACCCGCGCTTCGATGATCCCGAGAACCGTCGTGACAACGTGCCAGCGCTGAGGGCCCTGATCGCGGCGCGTATCGCCACCAATACCGCCGATCATTGGGAAGCGGTTCTAGATGCCGCCTTCGTTCCAGGTGCTCGGATTCGCTCCGTCGAGGAAGTCTTGTCGGAACCTCAGATCCAGGCCCGCCAATTGACCAAAACCGTCGAGATCCCCGGTGCCGACGCTCCGGCCCATATGCCAACCCTTGGCTTCAAGGTGAATGGGGAAGCCATCGGGCCGAGCATGCCGCCGGCGAGGCTGGGTCAACACACCGATGAAGTCTTGCGCGCGACGGCGGAAGGCGCCAAAGATCGCTAGCAACGCTATCCGGACCCTAGCCATGGATGCCCCCGCCCGCCTTGCTTTAAGCGTCCATCACATCGGTGGCAGAGCCGGTACGCGGTGCTTCCCAATCCTGCCGTTCTTCGAACGAGACATCGTCAGTGTCCTCTATGAGGCGGACACGTCGAGCCTCGCGGGTATTCGCGCCGCGACCAAGGATTTGCCGTCCAAGACCATCATTTTGGGGGACTGCCTGAGCGGCGAGGCTGGCCCCCGACCGTTCCATATCTACAGCAATCGGTATCTAAGCTCGCTGTACCCTCTGCTTTCCAAACACACCGACCAGTATTCTTTCGATACTCAATTCGGCTGGGACGACGATCCCGTTAGTAAAAGCCTCGTCGAAACCCGCGTCTTCGAGACCGTCACCTTGGATCAGATCATCGAACGCGAGGCCGGCCGGGTACCAGCGCCTAACTTCCTGTCGTTGGACACCCAGGGAAGCGAGCTCGAGATCCTGAAAGGCGCTGGCGCCACCATCGAAAGCAATGTCGTCGCGATCATGAGCGAAGTTGAATTCGTACCGGTCTATCAGGACCAACCCTTGATCGGCGACGTCGTGGCGTATCTCGGCGAAAAAGGATTCGAGCTGGCGTCGTTGGAGATCTTCCCGACCAGCGGCGCCTCGACGCGAACGCCAATAGGCCTGCGCGGCAAAGGGTTCCCACAAGCCGGCGAGGCACTGTTTCTGCGGCGCCCGGAAACCTTGACGGATCATCCTGATCGAACATCCTTGCTTTTGAAACTTGCCTTTATATCATTTTTTTCAAATACTTTGACTGGACACATACAGTAATATCTTCACTGTCAGGTGACCGAATACCGGCGATGGACGAGAGCATGGACCAGGGCGCGGACCAGAGCCTCGGATATCTCCTGTTCCTGAAAGGGTATTCTGAAATCATCAAATCCTATCCCGCCTTGTATCCGGTAAAATACTCGGATGTCTCCCCACCAAACCGAAGCGCCGCGCGGTTCATGCGGGGCCTCGGGACACGAGATCCT
>JAPKDN010000239.1 GCA_028822575.1 Alphaproteobacteria bacterium
CGACGAGATCATCGGCGCATATCGGAACACCGGTTCGGCCATCGGCGCCTTCATCGAACTGGCCGAGGCCGAGGGCGCGGAGTTGATCCTGCCGTTGGCTGCCGGCGCCTGGCCCAGCGGTCCGGTCGAGGACGCAGCCTACAAATACATGACCGACCGGATTTGCGGCGCGATCGAAGACGGTTGTGACGGGGTTCTGTTGCAACTTCACGGCGCCATGGTGACCAAAAGCCATGAGGACGGCGAGGGCGCCTTGCTGGCCCGGATACGGCAAATAGCGCCAGATACCCCGATGGCGATTTCTCTCGATATGCACACCAACATGTACCCGGCGATTGTCGAGAATACGGACATAATCGCCGGCTATCAGACCTATCCGCATGTGGATGTGTTCGAGACCGGTATGCGTGTCGGCCGGGCGTTTTTCAGTATGATCAAGGGCACGGTGCGGCCAACCATGGCATGGGGTAACCGGCCGATGCTCCCCCATGTGATGCGTCAGGGATCGGACGACTCGCCGAACCGTGAGATTCAAGAACTGGCCCGCCAGATGGAAGTCAATGGCGCGCTCTGCGCCAGTTTTTTTACTGGCTTTCCGCACGCCGATATCCGTCTCGCCGGCTCCAGCGCAGTTGTGGTCACCGATGGCGACATGGCTCTCGCCAAAGATCTGCGTGACCAACTGCTCGACCTTGCTTGGCGGGAGCGTTCGGCCTTCGTTTACAAGATTGAGCCGCTGGAAGACTCGCTCTCCCGTGCCACGGCGATGGTGGAGGACGGCCCGATCATCCTGCTCGATCATTACGACAATGCCGCGTCCGGGGGGTCGATGGATACAATGATGGTTCTTAAAGGCATCCTCGACGCTGGCCTGGTAGATGTGGCGGCCTTCGCGATCTCGGACCCGGTCGCGGTCCAGACCATGATCGTGGCTGGTATCGGCAGCGAGGTGACGGTGGATCTCGGAGGCCGGACCGACATGTTTTCAATCGACCGGATGGGAGAGCCACTGACCGTCACTGGCACCGTGCGCCTAATCTCGGATGGCCGGTTCCGCAATATCGGCCCGATGGGCAAGGGCGTGATGAACAACATGGGGCCGACGGTGGTCCTGGATACCGGCAAGGTGGAGATTGTCGTCATCTCAACCCAGCAAGAGCCCAATGATTTAGCCTGTTTCCAAAGTCTGGGCATTGATCCGCTGGCCAAGAAGTACCTGATGCTGAAAAGCCGTATACACTGGCGCGCTGGGTTCAAGAAGATCGCTAAACAGGTTGTTGATTGCGCCGGGGTGGGCATGTGCACCTCGGATTACGGCATACTTGATTTCAAGAATGTCAGGCGCCCGATCTATCCCCTGGATGAGGGTTTGCAGCCGGTTTCGGTGGAATAGGGCCGGGCTGGAGGTGGTGCTCAGACGCCTCACTCTTGTCATCCCGCCGCCTGTGCTCGTGAAGTCGGATCACTAAATTGAACCGCCAAAAAGCTTTGTCGCTAGCGGAATGGATCCCGTGCTGTGACGGGATGACGTTGGAATTGCTTAGGATCAGGCTTGCGCCAAGAACCGCTCTGGCCGGCAGGGAGTGGAGGGTTCCTTCTCCATCAAGATCTCGGTCATCGTGAACCCCCTGATCACTGGGGCCAGGGTGACACCGGCGCGCATGACGGCGGCATAAAGTCTGTTGGTCTGGGGAAGTAATCTGACGATGGGAAAATCGTCGGCGGGTATCGGGTGTTGGCCGATCCTAGAGCTTCGCAATTTCAAGCCATCGGCGCCGTGCAGACCGTACTTAATCCCTTGGAGCGTTTGGCCTGCCTTCGCGTCTTCATCTTCCTGGTTTGCATTCGTCAGACAGTCCTCGGCGACCATCCGGCATTTGGCGAATTTTAAATGTGAGGCAAGGGAGCGTCTGGTTTACCAAATGCCCTGGTGCGTCGAGATGCATTAAGATGGCCGGCGATGTCGCGACGGAGAGAAAGGCTCCAAGCGCCTCTTCTAGCGATTTCGCCCCACTGTCCGCCGCCAGGGCCACCACGTACGCTTCGATTGTGCCGGCATGAGTGCTAAAACCTTTCACATGGTCGCTCTTCGTCGTGATGGCATCGAAGCGTGTCTGCTCCAGCACCGTCGCGCCAGCCTGGTGGGGGCATTGAACAAGATCTCGGTCACGGCGTCAGGTTCAACCGGGCTTTCGCCGGGCGAGTAGGCGACGATATCCGGCGGCGCGACGAGAGCCGGTTCCAGAGCTATGATCTCGGCCCGTACAATCATCCACGTATCGCACTCCCAGGCCATGTGATCCCGCACGAAGGCCTTGGCCCGGTCGGCCAGATCGTGCCAGGCTAGGACTCCGCGCCACGTGTCGACGGTCCCGCTGCCATGCCTGGACCACCTCTTGGCGGAGCAGGTGATAGGCCTTAACCGTCCCATGATTGACATTGATCCAGCCGAACGAACGGGCCGTGTCGACGGCGTCCACCGCGCCCTAGTCGATTAGGGTGACCGGCGCCCCAGCCTTGGCCAGGGCCTGCGCGATCGATGCGCTGAAGATGCCAGCGCCGATGACCAAGGTCTCGGAATGGCTTCGGCTCATCGTCGGGAGGATACATCAAGTCGGTAATTTGTGCTAGAAATCGAGCGGCCCGCATCATCGCCCTTGCATCCCCCACACCCTCCTGGCTTACACTCGCGTCAGCGCTAAAAGGCGCTCTGGTGCCCCCTCGCGCGGAGATCTCCCGACCATGTGCGGTATTGTTGGCTTGTATCTGAAAAACCCAAATTTGCGCCCAACCCTGGGCGCCCTGTTCGCGCCGATGCTGGTCGAGATGACCGAGCGTGGCCCCGACAGTGCTGGCCTGGCGGTTTATCGGGATGACGTCGGTGATGGCAGCGAGGCCAAGGTGACGGTCTATAACGCTGAGCCTGCCTTTGACTGGGACGCCCTGGCGGTGGCGGCGAGTACCCGGCTTGGGACCACTGTTGATATCGAACAAGCGTCGACCCACGCGATATTGCGAGCCCGGATTGATGCTACGGCCCTGCGCGGTTGGGTCGAGGCGAACCGGGATGACGTCAGGATCATGAGCTCTGGCTCGGTTCTTGAAATTTATAAGGAGATTGGGCTGCCCACTGATGTGTTAGAACGTTTTGAGGTCTCCCGGATGTCCGGCAGTCACATGATCGGCCATACCCGCATGGCGACCGAGAGTGCGGTGACGACAGAGGGCGCGCATCCCTTTAATACCGGCGACGATCTCTGCCTTGTGCACAACGGCTCGCTCTCGAACCACAACCGGCTGCGCGACTGGTTACGCGACAAGCAGGGCGTACGGTTTCAGACCGACAATGATAGTGAGGTGGCGGCCGGCTATTTCACCTGGCGGCTCGGCCAGGGGGCGACCATCACCGAGGCGTTGGAGGCGGGAATTAAGGATCTCGACGGCTTCTATACCTTTGCTATTGGCACCCGCGATGGGTTTTCGGTGCTGCGGGACCCGATCGCCTGCAAGCCGGCGGTGATGGCCGAGACCGATGATTGGGTTGCGATGTCCTCGGAGTTTCGGGCGTTAGCGCAATTGCCCGGCGTCGATCACGCCGTCGTTTGGGAGCCTAAGCCCGGCACCGTCTATTCCTGGGGCAATGCTTGATGGACGCCGCGAGGAATAGTATTGAGCGTATCGATCTCGACATGGTCGCCGTTCGGGCGCTGAATCAGCGTCTGCAAGGCCGCAATGGGGCGTTTGATGGCGGCGCGTTCGAGGTGTTGAACGCCAAGGGCCGTCATAATCTCGCCGTCGGGCTTACAGCGGCCATCGACGTGACCATTCAAGGCCATGCCGGATATTACTGCGCCGGGATGAATCAGGGGGCGAAGGTCACATTGAGTGGTAATGCCGGCACCGGCGTCGCCGAGAACATGATGTTGGGCGAGGTGCGGGTGAAGGGGGACGTTAGCCAATCCGCCGGTGCCACCGGGCATGGTGGGCTGCTGGTGATCGAGGGTGACGCCAGCGCGCGCTGTGGGATTTCGATGAAGGGGATCGATATCGTCGTCGGCGGGTCGGTTGGGCATATGTCCGCGTTTATGGCCCAAGCTGGGCGCCTGGTGGTTTGCGGTGATGCTGGCGCGTTCCTTGGGGATTCGATTTATGAGGCAGAGTTGTTCGTCGCCGGCGCAGTGGAGAGCCTTGGTGCCGATTGCATCGAAAAAGACATGAGCGACAAGGATCGCGAAGCGCTGGCTGTGTTGTTGGTGCAAGCTGGGATAGCAGCGGATGCGGGAGCCTTCAGACGCTTTGGCTCAGCGCGAGAGCTTTACCATTTCAAGATCGACAATGCTGGAGCTTATTGAAATGGCAGCGGCACCTGTCCAAAGAATTTTTGTTTTCCCAGACTTCATACGGGACCCACGCCTGAGACTTGTCAACGTGCCAAATAGTGGATCGGACGTGGAGGTCGTTGATTATGCTCCTCTACCCTTCACCCGCCAAACATTCAGGCGTTGGTCCCGGGTCAAGCCTGTGAAGACGGATTATAAATATGGTCGGGCATATCTCGGGGGGCCTCGTCGACCATATCCGATTATCCTTGGAAACCGACCATGACCGACAATCGCCAGGACCAAACCTCCGCGACCTTTCCGCCACATGTGATCGAGGAGATCCAGCGCGCCGCCGACCAGGGCCTGTATTACATCAGGGGCGCTGGTGCGCGCCGGGCGGTGCCGAATTTTGATGACCTGGTCTTCCTTGGCGCTTCGGTCTCGCGTTATCCGCTGGAGGGGTATCGTGAGCGCTGTGACACCAACGTGACTATTGGCGCGCGCTTTGCCTCCAAGCCGTTGGAACTGAAAATTCCGATCACCATCGCCGGCATGAGTTTTGGAGCCATCGGTGCCAATGCTAAGCGCGCTCTTGGCATGGCCGCAAGCGCTATGGGGACCAGCACCACCACCGGTGATGGCGGCATGACGGTCGAGGAGCGCGAGGCATCGCAAACCCTGATCTATCAATACCTGCCCTCGCGCTATGGCATGGAGCCGGATCAATTACGCGCCGCCGACGCGATCGAAATTGTCATCGGCCAAGGCGCCAAGCCCGGCGGTGGCGGCATGCTGTTGGGTCAGAAGATCACCGAGCGGATCGCAGGAATGCGTACCCTGCCCGCCGGGATCGATCAGCGTAGTGCCTGCCGGCACCCGGACTGGACAGGGCCGGATGATCTGGAAATCAAGATCAATGAGCTGCGCGAGATCACCAACTGGGAAAAACCGATCTATGTGAAGGTAGGAGCGACCCGGACTCAATATGACGTGGCACTGGCGGTGAAGTCCGGCGCCGACGCGGTCGTGGTGGACGGGATGCAGGGCGGCACGGCGGCGACGCAGCATGTCTTCATCGAGGATGTTGGTATTCCTACCTTGCCTGCGGTGCGCATGGGAGTTGACGCGTTGAAGGAGCTGGACATGCATCGCAAAGTGCAGCTCATCGTCTCTGGCGG
>JAPKDN010000240.1 GCA_028822575.1 Alphaproteobacteria bacterium
AATGCTGTTTACATTATAGTCCGTCCAGAAACGCCAGGGTTTTCGGTCCGGTCAGACTAGAAAAGCTGCTAACTTTAGCCCTTGAAGGGGTAATCTATCGTCTCCCTATCCGCCGTCATCCTCAAGAAAAACGGCACTGTTCCAATGAACGTGGTCTCAGCATTGGTGAAAGTCGTGGCAAAGATCTCACCTTAGACTATTAGCCGCCAGCCGCCGGCCATCCAATCATTCAACACCCATTTACCTTCTTGAGACATCTCCATCCCCTTTCTTCCCTTCGCCAAGCGGCATGGTTTGAATTGTTATATGCCGCGTAACGCGGCTTGGATTGCAAAGCGTTATTCCCCGTCGTATATAACGCTTTTCCGCCACACCTAATATGCTAGGCATCCAAAATGCGTCGCGTTCTCCCTATCCTAGTAGCGCTCGCCCTCACCGTAACAATCTGCCCCGGTGCCTCTCGGGTAACAGCGGAGCAACAGGTCCTGGTTTTTTCCGCTGCCAGTACCCGAGATGCGATGGAAGAAGCAATCCGAGCCTATCCCGGGAAAGGCATTCGCGCCGTTTACGCAGCTAGTTCAGCCCTCGCACGGCAAATTCTGGACGGTGCGCCGGCTTCGATCTTTCTGTCGGCCAGCAAACCCTGGGCGGATGCGGTTGACCAGACCGGTATCCTCGCTTCTCGGCGAAATTTCCTACGCAATAGTTTGGTTCTGGTAAGCCCCTTGGAAGCCCAACGGCCGCGTCCGATCCTAAACGCGGAAGATATTCTCCCCGCCCTCGCCGGCGGAAGACTGGCGATTGCCGAGACCCGGTCCGTTCCCGCGGGGATATATGGGCGCGAGGCCTTGATGTCGCTTGGGGTCTGGAAAGCTCTGGAGGGTCGGATCGCGCAGGCCGCGAATGTCAGGGTGGCGCTACTGCTCGTGGAGCGCGGCGAGACCCCACTCGGTCTAGTTTACCAAACCGGCGCGCTAGCGTCCAAGGCAGTCTCGACGGTATGGAGAATCCCCGAAAGCGCACATTCCCCTATCGTTTATCCTCTCGCCTTTATTAAATCAGCGGCGGACAATCCCGACGCCACCGGGTTCCACACCTTCCTGATATCCACCAAAGGTCGGCGCATTTTCGCGCGCCATGGCTTCCAGATGGATTAGCGGATGGGCGCGCTCACACCAGTAGAGATCGAAGCCCTGCTGCTCAGCCTTAAGGTCGGGTTGTTGAGCGTCGCCATTTGCCTACCACTAGGCCTTTGTATCGCCGTCATTCTGGCACGCCTGGAATTTCCCGGGAAATGGCTCGTGGACGGCATAGTGCATCTGCCGCTGGTCCTGCCGCCGGTAGTCATTGGTTATCTGCTCTTGGTACTCCTTGGGCGCCGAGGCCTGATTGGAGCTTGGCTACTGGAAACCTTTGACTTCACGCTCGCCTTCACTTGGAAGGGTGCCGCAGTGGCAGCCGCCGTCATGGCTCTGCCGCTCACCGTGCGGGCGATACGGCTGTCGCTGGAACAGTTGGATCAAGGCTTGGAAATAGCGGCCAAAACCTTAGGCGCCAGTTGGTTTCGCGTGTTCTGGACAATCACTGTCCCGCTTTGCCTACCTGGCATTTTAACAGGAACAATTCTCGCCTTCGCCCGCAGCTTGGGAGAGTTCGGCGCGACCATTACCTTCGTCTCAAACATCCCGGGCGCGACCCAGACACTGCCCCTGGCATTATTCACGGAAACTCAAGTGCCAGGTGACCCCATTCCGGCGATCCGTCTTACCGTGATCGCGGTGGCCGTGGCCCTGATGGCACTGATTACCTCGGAGTATCTCGCCCGTCGGATCGCCCGTCAGGTCGGAACAGACGACAAGAGTGGGCGATGATCGAAGTCCATATCACCGTTAAGCGGGGCGACTTTTTGTTGGAGGCCAGCTTCGAGGCAGCATCGAACGGTGTAACTGCGTTGTATGGTCCCTCGGGCGCGGGCAAGAGCACAGTTATCAACGCTATCGCGGGCATTACTAGGCCTGATTTAGGCAAAATCGTTGTGGGAGGTCGTGTTCTATTCGACCAAGCCGCGAACATCGACGTTCCCATCGCCAAAAGACAACTGGGCTACGTCTTTCAGGAGGGACGTCTATTCCCACATATGAGCGTGGAGCAGAACCTGCTTTACGGGCGGCGGGGAAACGCCGCTCCCTACCCCGCTCTCGACGAAACCGTCGCCTTGCTTGGCCTTGGCCAATTGCTTAAACGCCGCCCCGGATCTCTAAGTGGCGGAGAGCGCCAACGTGTCGCGATAGGCCGAGCACTGCTCGGTGCTCCCCGCATCTTGCTGATGGACGAACCGCTTGCATCTCTCGACTCAGCGCGGCGAGCAGAAATACTGCCATATCTCGCGGCATTGCGAAAAACCTGGTCGATCCCAGTGATCTATGTGTCGCACCAGATGGATGAAGTGATCCGGCTTGCCGATACTTTGGTATTGCTCGCTGATGGCCGTGTCGTCGAGGTTGGGAGCGTCGAGGAACTTACCAGTCGGCTGGATCTCGCGCCCCTGACGGGCAAATACGAAGCAGGCGCGGTGCTGCCCTGCCACGTTGGCGACCAGGACCCACGTTTCGGTCTAACGCGCTTAGATTTCAGTGGTGGGAGCTTGTGGGTCGGTGCTATCGATTCGCCCGAGGGTACGTCAATCCGAGTTCAAGTTCGGGCCAGAGACGTCGCTCTCTCACTAATGCCACCATCCGACATAAGCATGCTTAACGTAATCAAGGCACGGGTATTGGAGATCGGCACAGCGCGGGGCGCGCAAGTCGATGTACGACTGAGCTCAGGTGATGATTTTCTTTGGGCAACCTTGACCCGGCGCAGTGTCCACGAGTTAGGCTTGAAGCCGGGGCTGGCGGTTCACGCCATGATCAAATCAGTCTCGATCGGCGGCGCGTCATTTGGCCCAATAGGCGCTCCAAGCTCTCCAAAATAGTGTCTTCAGATCCACTCAGCTCTCAAGGAAAGCAGCGATCGCCTCTGTCTGAACCGGAACGTTCAAAGCGGGTGCGTGTCCACAACCCGCGCATTCAAGTACCGCCGTCTGGGGGCCGCGGCGCGACATTTCCTCGGCCATCTCGGGGCTCAAAAGGTCGGAATACTCGCCTCGCAGCAGAAACGTCTTGGCGGTGATCGCATCATAGCGCTGCCAAAGTCGCCAGTCATTGGGGTGGGTAACAAATTGCCGGGCAATTCGAGGGTCATAATGAGAAGTTACCCGACCATTTGGCAAGCGGCGGAGGGACGCCTCGGTCATTGCCCTCCATTCATCGTCTGGGATATAGCCGAACGGCGCATAAACGGTGCGAAGGTAGCGTTCCAATTCGCCAACCGTATCGAAATCAGGCGGTGACCCGAGATAGGTCACGATCCGGTCGATGGCGGCTTGAGGAAGTTCTGGGCCAATATCGTTGATCACTAAATGGCTTATACGGTCCTGCATCGCCCCCCCCGCCAACCACATGCCAAAGCTGCCCCCCATAGAGGTGCCGACCCAGCGCAAGGTTTCCATACCCAATTGGTCACAAAGACCGACCGCCACTTGCTCATAAACCTCGAAGCAATAGTCCGTGTCACCCTTGTCGGCCCCCTCCTCTGCCCATTGGCTAAGGCCACGGCCGATCGTGTCGGGAGCGATGATCCGATAACGTGGCGCCAATTCCCGAGCCAACGCATCGAAATCCCGGCCAACCCTCGCAAGGCCATGCCACGCGACTACAGGAGGAAGCTCGGCGTCGCCCCATTCTAAATAGTGAATTTCACGGCCAGCACTGGTCATATATTTGGATACGGGCGGATCACCAAGCATGACGAACACTCCAATGGTTGAAGGGGACCGTGCTTAGGCCTAACACGGCATTCATATTCGACAACAGTCCTAGCGACACACGCGTCCTTGCCACCCGTGTTTATCAATAATCTGTTCGCGGGGAGCATGCCGGGCTGGCGACGTTGACCTCGCCCTCGCAAGCCCGATAATCAGGACTTCATATGAAAGGCTCATACTCGCCGATGTCCCTTAATATCTCAATCACCGCCCTTGCCAAGTCCTTCGGCAACAAGCCCGTTCTCAAGGACGTGTCGCTGCGGGTTCCAGCCGGGCGGTCGACGGTTCTGATCGGGCCGTCCGCATCCGGAAAATCTGTTTTGATCCGCTGTATCTTAGAGTTGCTTGATTTCGACGCGGGAGATATCGAAATCGGCGGTGTCGCCAATGTGGATACCTCTCGGATCGGCGTATTATTCCAACAGAATGCACTATTCGATAGCATGACGGTCTGGGAAAACGTTGCATTCCCGCTGATTAGCAGTCAGGGCGTTGATCGTGCATCGGCGCGCGACCGAGCGATCGCCCGACTGTCGGATGTTGGCCTGTCTGAGAAAATGGCCCTTTTATATCCAGTCGAACTTTCCGGCGGCATGCAAAAAAGAGTTGGCGTTGCCCGTGCCCTGGTGGGCGACCCAGCGCTGCTGATACTGGATGACCCCACGGCTGGGCTTGACCCAATTCTGACTAACACAATCCTCGACTTGATCGAAAAATGCGTCGCTGGTGCGGGAACAACGGTCCTTGCGGTCACCGGAGATATGAAAGCCGCTCGCACGCGATTCGACCGCATAGCCATGCTTTTCGACGGCGTAATCCAGTGGAATGGTGAAACCGGAGAGGCGGCCGGCGCCGGTGATCCCTATCTGGAGCAAATGCTTGAGGGGCGCGCCGAAGGACCGATCCGGATGCGTCTGACCGACTGATCGTGGCCGAGCTATTTTGCCGTCAGAGATTGCAGGTAAGCGATGACATTCTCTCGGTCCGCCGGCTTCTTCAATCCTCGGAACGCCATTTTTGTTCCTTTTAGGAAGCTTTTCGGCTTAGTCAGAAACCGATCCAAGGTTTTCTTATCCCAAACCAAGTTCGCCGCCAGCATACTCTTGGAATATTTGAAGCCCGTGATCTCGCCGGCGCTCCGGCCAAGCACATTCATGAGATGAGGCCCAATTTTATTTTTGGGCTTATCCACGGCGTGGCATGCTTTGCATTTATTAAAGATCCGCTTGCCCTTGGCGATATCGCCCGCCAAGGCTGGCGCCGCCGAGATCGTCAAGGCGACCGCAACAGCACCGAGAACTCGCGTAAGATAACTCATCCGTCCACTCCGAAAAGACAACGCTCGCACTATAGTAGCATGCGCGCGAGCCTCTAGTCGGTTAGATGGTCAAATTGGCGCGGCCTTGAGCCTATTTTTACGCTGCTCTGGCAGGCTTACCACTTCTGTATTTTTCGAGCGCTACCATTAGGCTTTCGACCAAGAATTCGCGTCCTGAAACCAAACGCGGGTTTGGCGCGCCAATACCGATCGCCAAGGGCCGAGTCGATGGACCATTCCGCACCAACGTCGCGATCATCCCAGCACCGGGCGTCGCCAAGTTCGAGGTT
>JAPKDN010000241.1 GCA_028822575.1 Alphaproteobacteria bacterium
GAAGGGACGCCCCTAAATAATTTTGTATTCAGCCAGTTTTTCTGTTTGAAAATCCACCAAACCACTGACAATACGCCGTCCAGACGGGCTAGGCGCCCAGTCAGCTAAATCGTGCAAATCAACGAGATAGGCGGCCGTCCGATCGATCACCACCTCCTCCAGGCAGCTGAACAAGCGTGACATGGTTTCTGGGGACAAGCCCTTGTGCCAAAGCACCAGGGCCAGGGTCAGGTCGCGCCGAAGCGCCGAGCCGGTCTTCGTCGGGAACGACGAAGAGGCTGGAGACTTCCTGAACTCCATCGGTGGCGATGGCGTCCTTCGGGATCGACCAGGACGTATCGGAGCCACGTGCCAGTGTCATGATCTGGCCCTGGATGGATATTTTGCCACCGAAGCGAGCCGACCTCAGGAACCAAACGCGTGTATCGATAAAACCGTGCGTCATAAGCAGGTCCTGCGCGTCTTAGGGCCCGTACCACACGAAACACCAGGCATTCCCTAGCCAGCATCGTGCTTGATGCACGAAGCACGTGGCTTTGTCAGAGCGTTTGGTATAAGCCCCGCCACCGGCATCATGATCCATGTAATCGATAAGGCTGATCAGCACATTGGCGGGCCTGCCGTCCGTAACATAATCGAGCTAAATCAGGACCCAGGTGGACAAAAAGGCACCAAACACACCGTCGTTCGACCTCCGCGGGGAGGCGGCGTTACTCCTCCCCCCCAAGTGCCTGTCTAATAAAGCCGTGAGCAGTAACGGGTCATCCCACAGAAAGAATCTCGGCAACGACGCATAGGTCTCTTGGATCTTGTCGGTAAGGTTATAAATTTTGATTTGAAGGTCGAACAGACGGGCCAAATCCCGTAGCAGCGACGATCACGCCGGATCGAAGTCGATCTCATCGCCATTCAACATTGGATTCGCCTGCTCCACCGATATGAGACAAGCCCTCGGCATGGTGATCAGTGGAATATCCCCAACCTTAACGTCGTCGCACGAAAGCGAGATATTCACTTCCCGGCATTCGATGATTAGATCATCCCTGATCCACACCCCATGAGCCGCAGTATAGCCACGCGATCCTCCGATCGTCTCGGGGTTCTAGAGGATACAACAGTTACGGTGCTCCCGTTTGGTCAATCTCTATATCGAAGAGCTCCACCAAATAACCTTGCCCCAGATCACGGCTCATGAACGGCCCCCGCCCCCGCTTACCAGCAGGTCATGTTTTGTTCCTTTCACTCTACCCCCCTTTCCACTGAGATCGCGGCGGGGGAGCCTATCCCTCGGTTCCAACTCCCTGCCATCGAATTCCTCGACATGACCGTCGCGCCAGCGAAATCTGGCGCTCGCGGCCCGAAAACGCTTCGCCTTCATATTTTCGGTGGCGCTCCCGCGCCTAGCCCCAGATAACCTTCAGCTTTCGCTGGTGCGACGGTTTTTATTGATCTCGGATCTATCCGAGCATAGTGAACGCAAAGCGCTGAGCCCGCCAGTTGGTCGGGCCCCCGGTTAGGCTTATACTTTAGCGATGAACAATAAATCACTCTTTCGCATCGGCATCATCGGAACCTCCCTGGCGGCTCTTTGTTGTTTCACGCCGGTCTTGGTGGTGGTGCTGAAAACCCTTGGCATGGCAAGTTTGATCCCGAGGCTTGATCCGATCCTGATCCCGGTGATGGTCTCTTTCGCGGCCTTTACCTTCTGGGCGTATAGCCGAAAGGATAGGGACTAGCGCCAATACTCGAACTTCTCTCCACGCTGACCTGCCTGGATTGCGGGCATATTAGAACCGAGGCGATGCCAACGGCATGCCTACCAGTTTTCCATGATTGCAAGGGATGCGGCGTAGTCTTGAAGCCAAAGCCCGGCGATTGCTGAGTCGATTGTTCATACGCCTCCGTGCCCTGCCCGCCAATTCAGGAAGACGACTGCCGTTGCGCCTGACATCGCCAGATAGAAGCGATCGGACATGATCGACGGACCGACCAAGACGGCCCACGCGATCGGTATCAATAATATCAGTCTCGAGGTCGATGATCCCGACGCGTTGCGCGCGGCGCTGGCCGTCAGGGATGTGGAGGTGATTAGGCACCAGAACAACAATTTCTTCGATCCGTGGGGCAACCGGATAGAAATCATCGAACACCGGGGCATCCAGTTTTCCAAAACGGAGGCGGTATTCCGCGCCATGGACCGCGGCAACATCAAGAAGACCGCGGCGGCGAAGAAGGAATTGGCGGAAAAGGGTCCCGGTTAAGCTACGTTGTCGCGCCGCAGCTACGCGCTTATGGTATCTCCGACGTACTCTGGGAGGATAGGTCATGACCGTCGCGACAGTCGATGGAAAACCCGTCACACCGCTGATCGACGGCTTGGCGCCCGACGATCGGAAACTGCGCAATCGACGCGTGATCGCTGACCCGGCGATGCTGGCGGAACGCGTTGAGAAAGCCTGGAGGGACACGGATGATCACCTCGCGTTTCGGGCCCTGCTCCTCGACCTGCTCCGCCAAGCGTTGGATGATGGCCGTGAAGAGATAAAAACCCGGTTCATGCGCAAGAATGACGGCGCCGAAGCGGTATTGGCGCAGGCCTATCTGATGGATACCCTGATTCGCGCGATCCACGACGCCGCGACCTCCAAACTCTATCGTGCGTCAAACCCCACCCATGCGGAGCAAATTTGCGTCATCGCCGTCGGCGGATACGGCCGGGGTGAATTGGCGCCATTTTCGGATATAGATCTGCTTTTTCTGCTGCCCTACAAACAAACCCCGCATGTCGAGCAGGTCGTCGAGGCGATCCTGTATCTTTTATGGGATCTGCGACTGAAAGTCGGCCATTCAACCCGTTCGATCGATGAATGCATGCGTCAGGCCAAGGCTGACATCACCATCCGCACGGCGATGCTGGAGGCCCGTCACATTTGCGGCGAACAGCCACTTATGCTGGAGATGGTCACGCGTTTTCAAAAGGAGATCGTTGCCGGCACCGCGTTGGAGTTCGTCGAGGCGAAACTTCAGGAATCCGACGAACGACACAAGAGGCTCGGTGATTCGCGCTATGTAATCGAGCCCAACGTCAAGGAAGGCAAGGGCGGCCTTCGGGATCTGCACAAGTTGTTCTGGATCGGCAAATACGTTTATCAGGTCGAGGCCGTATCCGCGCTGGTCGACAAGAAGGTGTTGTCGCTAGTCGAAGCCAAACGGTTCGCCAAGGCCCAAAAGCAGCTCTGGACGATCCGTTGTCACCTTCACTATCTCGCCGGTCGGGCCGAAGAACGACTGACAGTGGACCTTCAACGAGAGATCTCTGCGCTCCTAGGCTATACCGATCGGATTGGTAGCGCCGCCGTTGAACGGTTCATGAAACATTACTACCTCACGGTCAAGGATATCGGCGATCTGACCCGAATTTTTTGCGCGGCCATTGAGGCGGAACATCAGCGCCGCCCGCGTCTACGCCTGTCGAACTTGTGGACCCGGAACCGGCAGTTCGGTGACTTCAAAATTGACGGCAACCGTCTAAACGCCAATGATGATGGGATATTCGAAAAGGATCCGGTCAATCTTGTTCGGATGTTCCATGTCGCCCAAGCCAATAACCTGGAATTCCATCCGCATATTTTGCGTCTTGTCACCCAGAACTTGAAACGGATCGACTCGTCCTTGCGCAACGACGCGGAGGCGAATCGGCTGTTCCTGGAGATCTTGACCTCGGAAAAGGGTCCGGAACGGATCTTGCGGCGGATGAACGAGGCTCAGGTTTTTGGCCGTTTCGTGCCCGATTTCGGCCGTGTCGTCGCGCAGATGCAATACGATATGTATCATGTGTACACGGTGGACGAGCATACGATCATTATGCTTGGCATCCTGTTCAGGATCGAGCAGGGAGGTTTGTCGGAGATCGCGCCGGTTGCTTCCGACGTAGTCCATAAGCTGATTTCCAGGCGCGAGCTTTATGTGGCCGTCCTGCTTCATGATATTGCCAAGGGGCGCGGCGGAGATCATTCAATCCTCGGCGAGAAAGTCGCCCGTCGGCTTTGTCCCCGGTTGGGCATGACCAAGCAGGAAACCGAAACCGTCGCGTGGCTGGTGCGCTGGCATCTGCTGATGAGCTATGCCGCGTTCAAGCGCGACGTGAATGATCCGAAAACCATCGACGATTTTACCAATATCGTCCAATCCCCAGAGCGGCTTCGCCTGCTGTTGGTTCTGACGGTCGCCGATATCCGCGCCGTCGGGCCTAATGTCTGGAATGGCTGGAAGGCGGCACTGCTTAGGGATCTTTATTGGCGGGCGGAGGAGGTGCTGTCCGGGCAAACCTTGGAAGCCGGTCAAAATGCACGGGTCGAGGCGGTCCTGATTGAACTGCGGGAGACACTGCCCGACTGGGACGACACAGCCTTCGCCGCACATGTCGAGCGCGGCTATCCTTCTTATTGGCTTACCCATGACGTCGAAACCTTGATGCGTCACGCCCGACTGATACGCAGCGCTGCGGCCGAGGACAAACAGCTAACCGTCGCCACGCGGATCGATGAATTTCGCGAAGTTACTGAAGTCACGGTCCACACTGCGGACCATCCGGGTCTGTTCTCGCGAATTGCCGGGGCCATGGCCTCCGTGGGCGCCAATATCGTTGACGCGCGGGTTGTTACGCTGAGTACCGGCATGGCTATGGACACGTTCTGGATTCAGGACGCCAATCGCAAAGCCTTCGAGGGGCCGGACGCGCAATCACAGATCGATACCGCGATCGAACACGCACTGTCCGGCGAACTTAAGTTGAAACAGGTGATCGAAAAACGCCCATCCGCATTGCCAAAGCGAGCCCGTGGCATGACCGTGGCGCCCAGGGTCCTGATTGACAACAAGGCAAGCACAACCCATACCGTGGTTGAGGTCAACGGCACCGACCGGGCCGGTCTGCTGCATCGTCTGACCCGCAAGCTGGCGCAGAAAAATCTGCAGATTGCGGCGGCCAAGATCTCCACATACGGCGAGAGCATCGTCGACGTGTTCTATGTCAAGGATCTATTCGGCTTGAAAATCCAGAGCGAAAGTAGGCTCGACGGGATTCGCGAGGCAATGCTGGAAGAACTAGAACCGGTTGGAAAACGATCGAAGAAAGTGGCCATTGCGGCGGCCAACTAAGGTTTCAAAGCGTTGCTGGCCGGCCTAAATTTTTGATATCTAGGGTTTTAGGTTGACAGATTCGGCGCATCTGAGATCCTACCTAGATCTGGTGGAACTAGGCAGCTGTGATACAACACCTATGCATGTATCTAAATATAGTAGGCGATTAGCGACACATCGGACCCGGAACCGGGAGGCCGCACGATGTCCCTGAGCTATACAGAATCGACAAGTATCGCACGCAACCCTCTGGATTTGCTTGAGGAAATTGTTGATGCCAATGATTGGCCGCATGAGCGCGCGAGCGGTGATGAG
>JAPKDN010000242.1 GCA_028822575.1 Alphaproteobacteria bacterium
CCGTCGCGTTTGGATCGCCGTCCACGAAGTGGCAAAACTCAGGGTGAACTCCGTATAGGACAGGTATACGCTTTTCGGTGACAATTTTAGGGATAGCTCGGCCCCGAGAACGGCTTCCAAGTACTGGCCTCGATGACATAGCACCCGAGCCAGAATCCGGCGGGGATAACTGTCGTTTGGGTTATACCGAACGGTAAAGCCCAAGGACTCCGTCGCTGGGTCCAGATTTCTGAGTGCCGGGTCCTCGATGCTGCGGGCGCAAAGAGAGCTGCTGTCTCGAGGATTACCCTTAAAGGCGACCGCGGCAACCCGAATGGCTTCTACTGTGTCTTTGATCGGAGAATCCGAAAGCCCCTTCGACGCGGGGAGCGCGCAACTCATTGCGACGAGGGATAAGGCGTCGGCATAACTGGGTGGCAATTCCAATGCGCCCTTCGGAAAGTGCCGCGCTTGTTTCAGGCTCTTATAGTCGCAGGACCAGGCTGCCGAGTTGGAGCGCATGACATAATCCCACGCGGTCAGATTCCAGGTTCGTTTACCTAGCGTGTGGTGGACTTCCAATAGCCCAAGCACTGGTGCGGCGGCCGCCCGGATGTTTTTGGTTATTTCACCTCGTAGCTCGAAGATATTCCGCAGTTCGCGGTCAAACCGCTCGACCCATATGTAGCCTTCCGCCTCGGCTTCGACGAGTTGAGCGGTGACTCGCACGCGCGCGTCAGATTTCCATACGCTACCTTAAATTATATAAGCCGCGCTAAGGTCTCGCGCGACAGACCGCAAACCTCCCACCTTGCCTTTGAAAGCGAAACTGGAGTTCCGTGCGATCACTGTCAGCCAGTCGATTTTCGTGAAATTGGTGATGGTCTCCTCGGGAATTCTGTTGGCAAACTATACCTATTCCGGGGTGTCGGATTGGTTCTCAAAGAGCAAAATGGTGATCACGCGTTTCCTGATATCGCGACGCTTGATTTCGTCGTCCGAAGCTCGTGCGTGCCGGACTGTGGCGCTGGGAAAATCGTTTAGGGACAAGCGTCAAACCCAGACCGCCTCGGCGATGTTCTTCATCGCCTGGGCACCGCCGTCACTGAAATCAATGTTAATCTGGTCACGAATCTCAACGTGAATTTTGTCGGTACTACATACTGTACCTAGCTCAGCTAGAGTTTCCAGACGCGCCACGACATTGACACCGTCGCCCTAAAAACCCCCGTTGCTATCAAAGATGGCTTCGCCAAGGCTCACGCCAACGCGACATCGAACGTGGATGTCCTTGGGGACATCGTGATTGAGCTCAGCCATCCTGAGTTAAACGTCGATCGCACAATAGGTGGCGTTGACAGCCGCGGGCAACTCCTGCAACAAGCCATCGCCCATGGTTTTATCCACGCCACCGCCGTGAGTTTTGATAAGCGGGTCCATCAGTGCGGCCCTATGGGCTCTAAGGTTCGCCAAAGTCCGGACCTCATCCACGCACATGGGCCTTGAACAACTAACAACTTCGGCGGCGACAAGGTCGGCTAAGCGGCGTTGCTTGCGGTTGTTCATGGGCCGAAACTTAGACCTCGAGGCGCGGGAAACCCATCCGAGGCTTGGTGGCCTCGTTCGGCTGGCCGGTCGGTTGCTTCCCGGCACAACCGCGAAACAGAAATACGGTCGGCGACTGCCCGGTGGTGCGTCCGGAGTAGGCTCGGCCAATCACTGATGATTGGCACACGACCTCTTAATGGTTCCCGGTGGCGATGGCGCCTTGATGAGATTGCCCATTGAAGGTATTAAACGCATACTCATCTCACCTTGATCGGCGCGTCCGGCCCTCGTGGCCGGCGATCCCACGCCCGTCCTTGAAAGTACTCGCTCGTGACCACCACGACCGCCTCCAGTGACGCCGCGCCCCCCTACGAAGGGCTTGATAGCACCCCCCGCGCCGAACAATTCGCCGAGGGTAGTAAGCTTGAGGTTGGCATCTTGCTTCGGATCGCACGGATGGGGCTGGGGCATCGTTGGCGCATGGCGACGGCGGTCGTCGCGACGGTCGCTGCGGCAATCTTTCAGCTTTTCATTCCCCGCTACGTCGGCCAGGCCGTGGACAATGCTCAGGGATTGCTGGGCCTTGGCGTCGAAGCGGCGGGCGTCGCCCAGGACGCGCTCTGGACCGCAGGGGTGATGATCGTCTTCTTCAGCGTCCTACGCGGCCTTTTCACGATGCTGCAGAATTACCATGGTGAGGGCATCGGTCATTGTATTGGATATGAGTTGCGGCTTGCCTTTTATGAGCAGGTTCAGCGGCTCTCGTTCAGCTTTCATGACAAGGTTCATACTGGCGATTTAATCACCCGCGGCATGCTCGATCTCGAGGGTGTGCGGATGTTCATCAGCACCGGGTTGATTCGCACCCTGTTGCTGACAATTCTGATTGGAGGTAGTGCCTATTTCCTCATGAGCACCAATCTCGTGTTGGGTCTGTTGGCGCTTTCCTTCGTGCCTTTCGTCGGATGGAGATCCGCCGTCGCGCGGCTCAAGCTGCGCTGGATGTGGTTGCTGATGCAGGAACGTCTCTCGGTGATAACCCGCCGGATGGAGGAAAATCTGACGGGAATTCGGGTTGTCCGGGCCTTCAGTGCGCAAAAATTCGAACTTGATCAATTCGAGACCGCGTCGTCTGAGACCCTTGATGTCGCGATCCAACGGGTCACGGTGCGGGTAAGCAATACGACGGTGATGACCTTTGCGTTCTTCGCCTCGATGGTGCTGGTGCTCTGGGTTGGCGGTCTGCAGGTGATCGATGGCGAGATCACGGTTGGCCTGCTGGCCGAGGTGCTGACCTTCATGATGATCCTGCAAATGCCGGTGCGACAGATCGGTATGATGGTGAATTCCTTCGCCCGCGCTTCGACTTGCGGCGCGCGGCTGTTCGAGGTGATCGATCGGGACCCGCGGATCAAAGACCAGCAAGCCGCGCCGGACTTGAAGATTGACCGCGGTGTCCTAAAGTTCGAGAACGTCGAGTTTAGTTTCGGTTCTGGCTCGTCAGATACCAGGGTGCTGGCCGGGGTCAGTTTTTCGGTCGGTTCTGGAGAGACACTGGGGATTGTCGGCCCGCCTGGTTCGGGCAAGTCGACCATCGCCCATCTGGTGCCGCGATTCTATGACGTGACCGGTGGTCGGGTGAGCATCGATGGCCAGGATATTCGCGATATCTCGCTTGATTCACTGCGACAAGCCGTGAGCGTCGTGCAGCAGGACGCGTTCCTGTTCACCGCCTCGATCGAGAACAACATCGCCTATGGTGACCCGTGGTCGGATGGAGAGCGGATCGCTCGGGCCAACCGATCGGCGCAGTTGCATGACTATGTCGCGAAACTACCTGGCGGCTACGAGACCCTGGTTGGGGAGCGTGGCGTGTCACTTTCGGGCGGGCAGCGCCAGCGTTTGTCGATCGCTCGGGGGATTCTGTCCAACCCGTCGATCCTGGTGTTCGACGATTCCACCGCCGCCGTTGATGCGGGGACCGAGCGCCGTATCCGGCTGGGCCTTCGCGAGGGTCAGGACAAGCGCGCAACCGTGATCATCTCGCATCGGTTGGGCTCGCTCATGCATGCCGATGAGATTCTGTTTATAGAGGCCGGCCGCGTGGTGGAGCGTGGCTCGCATAATGAGTTGATGGCTCTTGGCAGGCGCTACCATGATCTCTACCAGTTGCAGTCCAGGCCCGGAGAAGACCACGGGGTCGAGGTCGCGGCTCTTGGAGAGACGAAATGACCGCGGCTGAGGAAACAACGCACCCGCCAAAAGCCGTCGTTGGCTCGCAGGTAAGTCAGGACGAGGAAATGTTCGGGCGCGCCTTCGATGGCCGCGTTATCCGTCGTTTTCTGGAGTTCTGCCATCCATATCGTACCAGCCTCGCGGTGGCAGTGGTTTCGGTTCTGGTTTACACCGCCACCCAGGTCGCGATCCCGCTGGTGATCCTCTACGCCATCGATAATGCTCTGATCGAGGGTAGCCAGGACCGAGGTTTGCTGCAGGTTATCGTCCTGGCCTTCGCCGGGATCGTTACCCTCAACTACGGTGCCAATTTCCTTCAGGAGATATTGGTCGGCCGCGCGGCGGAAAAAGTGCTGATCGATTTGCGTCGGGCGATGTTCACGCATCTTCAGCGGGTCTCGCTCTCATTCATGGACCGGACCGAGGTCGGGCGACTGATGTCGCGGTTGCAAAGCGATGTGAACGCGTTGCAGGAGTTCCTTGAAAGTTCGGTCTTCGCCGTTGGCGACCTGGTGCTCCTGGTCGGCATCGTCGCGGTGCTGCTGTTCCTGAATTGGGATTTGGGTTTGCTCACCCTTTCGATTGTTCCGATCCTATTCGTTATGCGGGTCATTTGGCTGCCTCGGGCCAGGGACGCCTTCATGAAGGCGCGGGAGGCCAATTCGATCGCCAATGGCGCGCTCGCCGAGGCGATCCATGGGGTCCGTACGGTTCAGGGAATGGTTCGCGAGCGGGTGAACTTCGCGCTCTATAATGATCGTGCTTGGCAAAACATGGTGGCTCATCTTAGGGCCGCCAAGTTTGCTCAAATTAACGTGCCGATCGTCGATACGCTCACCGGGGGGGCGATGGCGATCGTCATCGTTGTCGGCGGTGATCAGGTCTTGGGTGGCACCCTCGACCTTGGAGTCATGGTCGCGTTTATCTTTTATGTGCAGCGTTTTTTCGATCCGATCCGCTCGCTTACCTTACAATATAGTTTTATGCAGCGGGCGATGGTGTCAGGCCAACGTATCCTCGAAGTGCTTGATGTCCCGATCGCGGTTAAGAATAAGCCGGATGCCATCGACATGGTCGAATGCGAGGGGACGATCGAGTTCGATGATGTGACGTTCGGCTATGTGAAGGATCAACCGGTCCTGCGAAATATCTCTTTCAAGGTCGCGCCCGGCGAGACCGTCGCGCTTGTCGGGCCCACCGGTTCCGGCAAGACCAGCGCCACGGCGCTCGTACATCGGTTTTATGACATCTGGGACGGGTCGGTTCGGGTTGGCGGTCATGACGTGCGCGACGTCACTCAGGAGTCGCTTGGCCAGCATGTTGCCATGGTCCTTCAGGAGCCATTTCTGTTCACCGGAACAGTGTTCGAAAACATCCGCTATCGCCGCGCCGACGCCACGCGCCAGACAGTGATCGACGCGGCGACGGCGGTCGGCGCGCATGACTTCATTGAGAAGCTACCCGAGGGTTATGAGACGGTCCTTGAGCAGCGCGGTGCCAATCTATCGCTTGGTCAGCGTCAATTACTGAGCTTTGCCCGAGCCATCGTCGCCGATGCAAAGATCCTGATCCTGGATGAGGCTACCGCCAGCATCGACAGCTATACTGAGATGCAGATCCAAACCGCGCTGGCGAAGCTGTTGGAAGGGCGTACCGGTCTAGTCATCGCGCACCGTCTGGCGACGATACGCG
>JAPKDN010000243.1 GCA_028822575.1 Alphaproteobacteria bacterium
CTTTCGAGGAGATATACCAATCTCATACCGGCCGACCGTCGATGAAATGGGATCAATTCTTCAAAATCTATGACACCCATTTCCAGGGCTTTCGTGGGACCTCGCTGAGTGTATTGTAGATTGGCGTCTGGAAGGGAGGTCCCTGGAGGTCTGGCGGGACTATTTCGGCCTTGGCTGTAAGATCATCGGTGTCGATATTAAACTGGTATGTTGCAAGATGGAAGTCGATGGGGTTGAAATTTACATCGGCGATCAGGGGAGCCTGGCGTTTCTTACTGATCGTGCCGAGCGGAGCGGTCCGTTTGACATCATCATCGATGATGGCGGTCACCGAATGGACGACCTACGAACTTCGTTCTCTACCCTCTTTCCGCTTTTGAATTCGGGCGGCCTGTATTTGGTGGAGGACACGCATACTTGCTACATGGAGGAGTATGGTGGTGGGTTCCAGAACCCGGGCTCGTTTATAGAGAACGCGAAAACTATTATCGATCAAATGCACGCGTTCTACTCTGAGGACCGATCTAACTTCGGGCCGAACGGCTTTACCGTTACCGTGAATGCCACCCACTTTTATGACAGCATCGTGGTGATCGAGAAAATCAATCGGTTTGATCAGGTTACCGGCGCGGTGGTTAAGCGAGAAGGCCGGCGATCTGGTGGCGCCGTGGCTCCTCGTTCTTCATAAGTGGTTTCTTGACCATGGCCGGTGGCACGGGGTGAAACTTTCTCTGGCTTCCAAAATAATCTCGCCTTTTTGATTTTAGCCTGATTACCCGCGTTGGGGACGTCCCGGCGTAAATTTCGAAATTTATCGCATCGCCGTCAAAAGACCCGGCGCACGCCCAGGTCGTTTGATCCGAACGGCCATCGGATGATGACATAAGACTACTGAAAATACTGCACTATCGGTCACTCTATCGCTTCCGGCGTATAATCTGTCTTTCGAGGGGATGCATCGACATTTAGCGCAACAACGTTAGGATTATGGACACTCACGAGACCGGCCGTCCCAATGCGCGTGCGTTGGAAAATACGGGTTAGGTTCTCCCACCGTCGATCAGCTTAGATCGCTCGAATCACGAAGCAACTGAGGCCTGGTGTACCCTCGGCAACCCCTTGGCGCTCAAACGCCAGAGTAACCGGGCGTTCTTGGCCTCCGGGCTCTGGGCCGTCTCGATCGGGCTTTTCGCGCGGTGCAGGGTCATGAGCGTGTCGAAGATCAAAATGTCGCCAATTTCGTAGCGGTGCTCAAAAACGAAGGCTGGGCTCGTGGCATGCGCTTTCAGGCGCGCTAGGAGTTCCCGACTCTCCGCCTCGCTCATGCCTTCGACCCGGACCGGCGTCTGCGCCACGGCATATAGGGCCCGACGGCCGGTCACGGGGTGGTCAAGGACCAGTGACTTGGAGACATCCTTGGTTTCTTGCGCGACTTTGGGATCCATGGGCGAGGCGGGGCGCTCGTCCTCGGCGACCGCGCCGCCGCCGTAGAAGTGCTGGGCATTCAACGAATCAGCCATGCTTTTAAGCAACGGGTCCAGAGCCTCATAAGCCGCGACCATGTCGGCGATCATTGTTTCGCCGCCGGCCTTGGGTACCCGCACCGCGTGCAGCATGGTCATCGTCGTCGGGTCCTCGATATAGGCGCCGTCGGTGTGCCAGGCGACTGCGCCGTTGCGAACCGCGGCGTCCCGATCCTTGGCCTCGGTATTTCCGATGGTCATCATCTCTGGAAAACCGGGAGTTCTAAGATAGTTGACGACATGACAAATCAGTGAACCCCATTCGCTAGCAAAGCGATAATACTCCTCCCGCGTCAGGGATTGTTTCTTGATGATCAGGCACCGATGATCGTATAGCGCGCCAGTCAACTGGCGCATCAGATCGTCCGAGAGATCCGTGGCGAGATCGATATCCTCGACGATCGCGCCGCAGGCGCCGCCGCTTAGCCGAATGCGAACCATCACTCATGCTTTCTTTGGCTCAAGCCGCGCTGGTCTCGTACACCCGGGGTTTGCCTCGGACACTGATCCGCCAGAGCAGACGCTTAGTGTCCTCGGCGCTTGGGTCGGCGGCCTCGATCGGGGTCGCGGCATGCATGGTCGAGAAGGTATCGAAGATCGCGATATCGCCAACCTCATAGGTGTGGGCGTAGACAAAGCGATCCTGGATCGCGTGCATCTTAAGCTTCCACAGCAGCTGAACCGCCTCGTCGTCATCCATGCCGGTGATCGCGTAGGAGGATTGACCGGTCGCATACAGCGCCTTGCGGCCGGTTACTGGGTGTCGCATCACCAATGGATGATGGCAGGACGGCACGCGCCCGACCTGATCGTCGGTGGCCAGCGGATTGGCCCCGATCTCGTTGTCCAACAACTTGCCGGCGCCATAGAGATGCGAGACTTCCAGATCGTCGATCCCTTCCTTAGTGTCGTCGTCCAACGCATCATAGGCTGCCACCATGTTGGCGAGCCGGGTCTGCCCGCCGATTTTGGGCACCAGGATCGAGTAAAGCATAGTCGCACTGGCCGGCACCGTCTCATAAGACTGGTCCGTGTGCCAAAGCGCGGCGCCGTTGCGGATCTCGTGCTTCTTGTCTTTGTCTTCGGTATTGCCAACCGCCAACAGCTCCGGGAAATCGGGCATCCGCATGTGGTCCAGAACGTGCGGGATCGGCTTGCCCCACCAATAGCCGAAATTGAGATAGGTCGCCTCATCCAGGTTCTGGTTCTTGATCACCAGCACCCGATGCTCATACAGCGCATCGGCCAGCGTCTTCATAAACTCGGCGTCCAGCGGCTGGTTCAGGTCCACGCCCCAAGCATTGGCGCCATGTGGGGCGCCGTCGATTGGTGTGATCTCGACCATGTCTCATCTCCTTCGTGACCAGGAGGGTATTGTCCTCCCGTTGGCCGGTGCGCTCAACAATTTCCAACACAGGCCTCTTGCTTGATCGCAAGCGCGCTAGCCCAGGAAGGTTGCCAAAGGTCTGTCGGCGGCGCAAAAAGCCATCCGACTTCGCCCATCGTCACCTGGCCCCCCGCGCATGACCGAGCAACGATCGTCGACCGCTGAGCTACTGCGGGACCGAAATTTCCTGGCCTTCATTCTTAGCCGAACGGCGAACGGCATGGGAATCCACATCCTAACCGTGGCGGTCGGCTGGCACGTCTATCAGTTGACCAAGGACCCACTGGATCTCGGCTATATCGGTCTCGCGCAATTCGCCCCGCATTTCGTGTTCTTTCTGGCGGCGGGGATGGCGGCGGACCGGCTTGACCGAAGAGCCATACTCGCGATTTGCAACATCGTGCATCTGATCGCCGTTGCGCTGCTGATGTTCGTGCTCTGGGGGGATATCGGCGGGGTTGGAGCGATCTTCGCGATTCTCGTGGTGCACGGCACGGCACGGGCATTTTTCCATACCGCCAGTCAGGCGATTTTGCCGAATTTGGTCAGCACGCAAATGTTTCCCAAGGCAGTGGCTTATTCGTCATCGGCGAATAAAGTGGCTCAGCTCGCCGGGCCGGCCTTGGGCGGCGCGCTTGTTGCCTGGGCGGGGGATTGGACTTACTACACAACCGTGCTGATGTTCGCTATCGCCGGGGTTGGATCGATGATGATCCGCGGCGCTTTGCATGTTCGTTCGTCGGAGCCCATGGGGCTCAGAACGTTGCTGGGCGGCTTCAATTATGTCTGGAACAACAAAGTCGTCCTGGGCGCGGTCTCGATTGACCTGTTGGCAGTGTTATTTGGAGGCGTGATGGGGCTGTTACCGATTTACGCCGCCGACATTCTGCATGTTGGAGCCGATGGCCTGGGCGTCATGCGGGCAATGCCGGGCGTGGGATCGTTGCTCATGGGGGTCGCGCTGACCCAGGTCGCCGCGCCGAGGCATATGGGGCCCGCTTTGTTCATCGCGCTCGCGGTATTCGGAGCCTCGATCATCATCTTCAGCTTGTCGGAAGTGTTTTGGCTTTCGCTAGTGGCGCTGGCGATCTATGGCGCGTCTGACATGGTGAGTGTCTATATCCGCCTGACCTTAGTCCAGATCGCCACCCCAGACGCGATGCGCGGTCGGGTCAGTGCGGTAAACTCCGTTTCTATTAATGCTTCCAATGAGTTGGGGGATTTCCGTGCCGGCCTTAGCGCCGCGTTTATCGGCACGATCCCGGCGGTGTTGGTTGGCGGGATCGCGACCCTTGCGGTGACATTGCTCTGGGCCAAGCTGTTCCCGGCGATACGACGGGTCGACCACCTGGATGATTTTGCGAAAAATTAGAAGAGCCAAAGCGGGCCTTTTTTGTGGTGCATTTGCGCGCGAGGCACCAAATAGGCTATTATTAAGATAACTAAGTTAAGTTTTTTAACCTTTTGGTTCTTGCGTCGAGGGGATCACCATGGGCGGCCGTATTCGCGAAGATTATCGCAACATCACCGGGCCGGAGAAATCCGCTATGCTATTGATGTCGCTTGGTGAGGATCAGGCTGCCAAGCTGTTCGCCCATCTCGATGATGAGGAGATCAAGGAGATCTCCCAGGTCATGGCGGGCCTTGGTAGCGTAAGCTCGACCGTGGTCGAGCGACTCTTCGTGGAATTTGCTGAACTGGTGTCTTCCACCGGCTCGCTGGTCGGCACCATGGACAGTACCCAGCGGATGCTAGCCAAGATCCTCGGCGAGGATAAGGTTGGCGACATCATGGAGGAAATACGGGGGCCCGCCGGACGCACCATGTGGGACAAGCTCGCGAATGTGAATGAGTCGGTCCTGGCGAACTATTTGAAAAACGAATACCCGCAGACTGTCGCCGTTATTCTTGGAAAGATCGGCCAGGCCCATTCGGCCAAGGTTTTGGCAGTCCTGCCTGAGAACTTCGCTATGGAAGTCGTGATGCGCATGCTGCGTATCGAGGCGGTGAATAAGGATATCGAAAAGGATGTGGAGCGGGTGCTGCGCACCGAGTTCATGTCCAACCTGGCGCGCACCAACCGGCGCGATAGCCATGAGACCATGGCCGAGATCTTCACTCATCTGGATCGGGCAACGGAAAGCCGGTTCCTGGCCGCTCTCGAGGAACGCACCAAGGATTCCTCGGAGAAGATCCGCGCCTTGATGTTCACTTTCGAGGACCTGAAGGGCATCGATCCCTCGGGCGTGCAGACCATGCTGCGAAGTGTCGATAAGGACAAACTGACGGTCGCGCTGAAGGGGGCCTCAGATGAGCTAAAGGACATCTTCTTCTCCAACATGTCGGAACGCGCGGCCAAGCTGCTGCGCGAGGATATGCAAGCAGCCGGTCCAGTACGCCTGAAGGAAGTCGAGGATGCTCAGCAGGCCATGATCGCCACCGCCAAGGACCTCGCCGACCGTGGTGAGATCGTTATCGGAGGCGGTTCCGGGGACGATCAGCTGGTATTCTAGATCAGTCATGAAGAGCCGTGGCGTAAGTT
>JAPKDN010000244.1 GCA_028822575.1 Alphaproteobacteria bacterium
GCGCGTTTTCATAGGCCTCGAGGAGATTGATCAACATCTCCCGTTTTGGAAGTCGCCGCGAGTGCAGAGGTCGGTCGAGAAAACCGATCCCCAAGGCCTCGCAGGCGGCTCGTTCCGGGAGATACCAGCTCGACTTGGGGTTCTCTCCGCGCAGATTGATGACCGTGGCGATACCGTGGGCCGCGAGCAATGGCGCGGCATGCGAGCCATACGTCTGGGCTGAGCGAAATAGGCCCTGATCGACCCTATGCCAGTTGTAGGCCCGTGCCAGAAGGAAGTGCCAGGGTGACAGGGGAGGCAGTCCTATTCCGGCATCCAGGTCGCCGGGTCCGCCGGCACCTGGTCGCGTGAAGCCGAGTTCTTCACTTGATGCTCGCCGCCTTCCTCCGCGGGAGGAAACCAAACCCAGGGGATACCCTTCTCGCCAGCGTATTTCAGCTGTGCGTTCAGCTTTCGGTCTTCGTGATACTGCTCAACCTTGAAGCCGCGTGATCGCAACGTGTGGGCGGTGTCCCGCACTAAGGCGTAAGGAGCGGACCGGGTGTGGGCGACCAAGATATCCGTCGGTGCTTTTCGACCGGCCTCGATCCGGCCTTCGCGCATCAATTTAGCGAATATCCGGGTGAGGCCGATTGAAATGCCAATGCCGGGTAAGCGTTTGCTGACAAGATCGCCGACCAGGTTGTCGTAACGCCCACCACCGCAAACCGTCGGGAAATCTGGATAATCCGCGAATTTGGCTTCATAGACGGTGCCTGTGTAATAGGCGAGGCCGCGGGCGATCGAAAGGTCGGCGACGAAGGCGCCTTTCGGAAAGCGCTCGAGTTCGCGCATCACGAAATGAAGTTCATCCAGGCCCTGTTCCAACAGTTCCGATGTGACGCCAAGGGCCCGCACTCGTTGGACAACGGAGGCATCTTCACCTCGGATTTCCGCCAGTCCGAGCACTTTTGCAATGGTCGCGCCGCCTAGGCCAAGCTCATCGATCAACATCGCGCCAACGCCCTTGGGGCCAATCTTGTCGAGCTTGTCGATGATACGGATGGCGTTGCCCGCGTCGGAGATGCCCAAACCGGAATAATAGCCTTCCAGAACTTTGCGGTTGTTGATCTTGGTGGTCAGCGGACCAGCCCCGATCGCTTCAACCGCCTCGTGCATGATGATCGGAATCTCGGCGTCGAAATGCAGGGGAATCTCGCGGGTATCGACCACGTCCACATCGCATTGTAGAAACTCGCGGAACCGCCCGTCTTGCGGTCGCTCGCCGCGCCAAGCCTTTTGAATCTGATACCGTTTGAAGGGGAAGGTCAGGTCGTTCATGTTCGCCGCGACGTAGCGCGCCATCGGCACCGTCATATCGTAATGTAGCGCGTAGGTTGGTTCGGCCTTGTCGGCGGGATCGGCCATAAGGCGGCCGATGGTATAAATTTCCTTATCCGTGTCGCCTTGCTTCAGAAGCACTTCGACGGGTTCGACCGTCCGGGGTTCGATCGACGCGAATCCATAGCTCTCGAAGACCGCCCGAAGCTTATCGATCCATTCCAGTTCCACCATCCGGTATTCGGGCAGAAGTTCCGGAAAACCGCTGATCGGGCGCAGTTTCTCTTTGGGAGTCATACGTGATGACATCGGCTTTCACCTTCGAGCCACGGATGGGCACGTTCTAGGCAAGCGGCGGTCAGCTGGCAAGGGCGTGGTTCGCGTCGGGTTTCCAACCCTTCGATGGTGGAAGGCCAATCCCGCCTAAGCGGGATGGATAACGCGCGGCCAGTGAACAGTTTGTCGTTGGTCCGACGACGAGGACAATAGTTGCTCTCGTTCTGGGCGTGCATGAGCCGCCGCGCGTTGGTTCCGCAAACCGGACAGGGGCGTTGCTGACCGTGGGGCTATTGCATGCCGATAGCGTGTCGGTAAAGCTGGAGGAGCTCTTCCTGCTCTTGGCGGTCCTCTCGGTCCAGTTTCCTGAGGCGGATGATCTGGCGCATGATTTTCACATCGAAGCCGGTCCCTTTCGCTTCGGAGAAAATTTCTTTGACGTCGGCCGCTAGAGCCGCCTTTTCCTCTTCCAGACGCTCGATCCGCTCGATATAGGAGCGCAGCTGATCGCCCGCGATTCCGCCAACCTCGGCCATGACTCATCCTCTCCAATCAATGCTCGGCAGGGACAATAGTCGTCCGGTGGGTCACTCGCAAGGGGTTGACGAGTGAGAACAGTTCATGAACATGGTGGGTGACATGGAAAACAACGAAAATGCCGAAAGTTTGGCGCGTAACCTTTGGCGGTGTTTTGACAAGGCGCGGTTTCGTGACACTTTACCGTTGCTCTCGGATAATTTCGTGGTGATCTGGCCAAACACCCAAGAACGCTTTGTTGGGCCCAAGAATTTCATCGCCATGAACGAAGCCTATCCTGGACCATGGACTGGTCTCGTTGATGCAATCGGATACTTTAAGGGTCGACATCGCGGCTTCCTTTGGTTCGGCGTGGTTTATCGGCAGAATGCATCGTGAATGATAAACCCGTCCATACAAGTTCCGTCGGATCCTTTTACGGTGACCTCGAAATGCCCGAGACCATGATCGCTTGGATTTACGATGTGACAGGCATTGTCGCTGGGCTTTCCGCGTTTGTTGCGTTGTCGGCGCGTAAGGGCGGTGGTCCGCATCGATACGCGGGTCGGATATTTTTTTGGTCCATGCTAACGGCGATCGCATGCGCGGTTTGGGCCAGCCTGTCGACGAACGAGAACCTGATACTTCTATTCGCATTGTTGAGTGGCTATCTCGTTATCTCTGGTTATCGCGCCCTTTACCTTAAACGATCGGTCCCGCGTGGCACGGTCGGGCCTACCCGCGCGGGCGCGATCGACAAGGGACTTGCCCAGTTTATTCTGATCGCCTGCTGCGCGATCAGTGCCTGGGGAATGATGGCGGTCCCAATGAATGTTGGCGCGATCCTAGAGATGGGTTTGTCACCATTGCTGATGATCGGGATTGGTCTCGCCGGGGCATCTCTAGCGCTGGGCGACATGAGGCGTTTTAGGCGGCCGCCCACCGACCCGCATCAGTGGCTGGTGATCCATGTCTCACGTATGCTGGCGGGCGCGACCGCCGCCGCGATCGCCGTGAGTGTTGATTATTTAACCGTGTTGCCTGAAATAGCACGATGGTCGGTGCCTCTGGTAGCAGGTTGTCTATCGATCGCAATCTCGCTGGCATGGCTTCGCCGCCGCATCAAACGGGAAAAAGACCCGCGAGCATTTCTAACCATTCGAATTGCCGAACATTCTCCCCGTTTGGATGATTTCTAGGCTTCCGTCTCACCCATCGCGCAGATTATATCCCACTGTTCTTTCGTGACCGGTACCACGGAGAGGCGGGATTGGCGCACCAGGCCAAAATCAGCCATTCGCTCATCTGCCTTGATCTTCGCCAGGGTTACTGGTCGCGTTATTGGGCGTACCGCCTTGATATCGACCATGCCAAACCGCCCCGAGGCGTCCGTATCATCGGGGTGATACTCGGCGACGACTTCCACGATGCCGACCACTTGTTTCTCGTTGACTGAGTGATAGAAAAACCCTTGATCGCCGATCTTTATGGCTTTCATGTTGTTCGAGGCTTGATGGTTGCGAACCCCGTCCCAACCGGCGCCCTTGTCGCCTTCCTTCACCTGATCATCCCATGACCAAGTTCCCGGCTCGGATTTGAAAAGCCAGTACCGCATCGACAAATTCTCCCGATTTCGTGGTGTCGACTCCATGGTCGAATGCACGCGGCGCAGTTTTTGGTCACGCCGCCAACCTCACTTGAACGTAGCGCGATTCTAGCATTCGGGAAATCCCGTTGGAGGCCAACGTTATCGCGGATCAGCGATCTGTTTCCATTCGTAACGGGCGGCGCATCAAGCTATCGACCGTCGTCCGCAAATCGGCCCCATGGTTTAGTACGATGTCCACTGCTTGGCAGATTGGAAGGTCGATCCTAAGTTCACCGGCGCGCTTTGCGAGGGCTTGCGCGGTATGTCGACCTTCGACCACGCCGCCCATCTCCTCGAGGACTGTTTCCAAGCTGGCACCTTTGCCCAGGGCCTCCCCAAAACGGAAATTACGCGATTGGCGACTTCCGCAGGTCATCGCCAGATCACCGAGCCCCGCGAGGCCCGACAAGGTTTCGGCCTGCCCGCCCAAGGTCGTGGCGAGTCGGATGGCTTCGGCGAGCCCTCTGGTGATCAAGGCTGCGCTGGAGTTTTCCCCCATGCCGATGCCTGTCGATATTCCGCAGGCGATAGCGAGAACGTTTTTTACCGCGCCACCAACTTCCGCGCCGACGACATCGTCGGAAACGTAAGGCCTGAAGCTCGGCGTGCTTATTGCCCGGGCGAGCTTGGCGCCGAGATCTGGATCTTGCATCGCCAATGTTACCGCCGTCGGTATTCCTCGTGCGGCTTCGGTCGCGAAAGTCGGGCCGGAGAGACAGCCCCTCGGATTGTGGGGAAGGATTTCCTTGATGACCTCTGACATGAGGTGGCCGGTGCCGATCTCCAAGCCCTTGGCGCAACAGATTATCGGAACGCCCTTGGGGACGAGGGAGACAATCTGATGGGAAAGCCCTCGCACCGCCTGGGCTGGAACGACCAAAAGGATAGCATCGCTCTGGCAAACGTTAGACAGATCCGAGGTCGCGCGAAGCCGAGGGTCGAGCGGTATTCCTTTCAGATAACGGTAATTTTGCTTGTTGTTGTTGATGGCTTCGATCGCGTCCGTGTCACGAGCCCAAAGCAGACTTTCAGCACCCGCCGTGGCGGCGAGATGGGCCAACGCGGTTCCCCATGCACCGCCACCGATCACACCTATGCGATCCTGTTTCATGCTTTTACACCGGCGCCGATGGCTTTCGCCGCGTTCGGGTCTAGGGGCCAACGGGGACGCGGAGCGAAGTCCAAGCTGTCGATATCACCGATTCGTAAACGCTCTATGCCAGCCCATGCGATCATCGCGGCATTGTCCGTACACAACGATGGCGGCGGCACGACAAATCGCATGTTCCGCTCTCGGGTCAAGGTTCCAAGGGTTGATCGTAGGGCTTGATTAGCGGCGACACCTCCCGCCGCGACGAAGGGATGGCCCTCTCCATGCACGGCCTCGAAGATCTTGATCGCGTTGGCGCAGCGGTCGGAGAGGCTGCCGGCCACCGCGGATTGAAACGCCGCGGCTAAGTCCGCGACGTCGCTCTCCGTCGCGGATTCAATGCCTTCCATCTTGCGGCGTACCGCGGTTTTCAGTCCGGAGAACGAGAAATCACAACTAGGTCGCCCGAGCATCGGGCGTGGCAGGTTGAATCGCGTCGGGTCCCCATGCTCGGCCGCGCGCTCCACGGCGGGACCACCCGGATAGCCGAGGCCGAGCATCTTGGCTGTTTTATCGAAAGCCTCGCCCACCGCGTCATCGA
>JAPKDN010000245.1 GCA_028822575.1 Alphaproteobacteria bacterium
GTTCACTGTGAAAATCGCGATCAGCCAAGGAGCGCGCCGTGAGCACATCCATTTCCGGCCAATCAATACCGCGCCTCGAGGATAAACGCTTTTTGACTGGGCAAGGGCGCTTTGTCGCCGACCTAGATCTTGATGGCCAGTTCCACGCGGTCATTGTTCGCTCGCCGCATGCTCATGCTGAAATTCTGGATATCGATATCACAGCAGCCATGGAACTGGATGGCGTGGTTGGGGTGCATACTGTGACGGATCTGATCGCTGATGGTATCGGGCCGCTACCCTGTGTTGCCATGTTTCCAGCTAAGCAACCCCTGGTGATTCCAGAACGTCATGCTCTCGCCCGCGACCGGGTGATGCATGTGGGGGATCCGGTGGCGATGGTGGTCGCGACTAGCCAGGCCTTGGCCCGGGAGGCGGCCGAGCTGGTGGAAGTCGAGTATGACCCTCTGCCGGCGGTTGTTGATGGACATGTGGCGCTCGCAGAGGGCGCGCCATTGTTGTGGGAAAAGGCGCCGGGTAACGTAGCTTTTACCTTCGAGAAGGGTGATGGCGAGGCTGTTGAGCGTGCTATGGCTTTGGCAGCCCATGTGGTGGAGCTGGATATCGTCAATAACCGGGTGATGGCGGCACCGGTGGAGCCGCGCGCGGGCCTCGCCCACTATGACCCGGCGACCGGCGTAAAGCACCTCGTTTGCACCGCTCAAGGCTTGCACGCGATCCGGGACCAAATGGCCAACGCGGTGTTCAAGGTCCCAGTGGAGCGGATTCATCTTTCGGCCCCCGATGTTGGTGGCGGCTTTGGGTTGAAAAATTTCCTATACCCAGAATGGATTCTTCTGCCTTGGGCGGCAAAGCTTCATCATCGTCCGGTGAAATGGGTCGCGGAGCGAGGAGAAGACCATGCGGGCGCGGCGCATGGTCGGGACATCAGAACCCGTGCGCGCCTGGGGTTGGACGCGGACGGACGTTTCCTGGCCCTGGACGCGGATCTAGTGGCGAATATGGGAGGCTATCTTTCGGCGGCTGGGCCCGGCGCTTCCACGACGTCCTCGCCGACGGCCATGGGCGGGGTTTATGACGTTCCGCTGATCCATATGCACTCCACTGGTGTGTTCAGCAACGTCACCCCGATCGATGCCTATCGCGGCGCCGGCAAGCCCGAGGCGAACTTCATCATCGAGCGATTGATCGACGCGGCGGCACGGCGTTGTGGATTCGATCCGGTGGAGCTTCGTCGGATCAATGCCATCGATAGCTTTCCGCATGTGACGGCGCAGGGCATGAATTTGGATTCAGGCCGGTTTCGAAAAAACATCGAAGACGCGGAGACCCATGTGGATCGAGCCGGGTTCGAGCAACGCCGCACCGAGGTCGCCAAAACAGGAAAACTACGTGGCTTGGGTTTTGGCTGTTTTCTAGAGACCGCGCGCGGCGCGCCTCAGGAAGGAGCAGAAATCCGTTTCACCCCCGAGGGGCGGATCGAGCTTAGGGTCGGCACCGAATCGAACGGCCAGGGCCACGAGACATCCTATCGCCAAATCGCCGCCGACCGTTTCGAGCTGCCGATGGAAGATTTCGACTATATCCAGTCAGATACCGCCGAGGTGCGGATCGGTCACGGCCATGGCGGGGCCAGATCAATGCATATGGGCGGCGGCGCCATGGCGCTGGCGATCGACAGGGTCCTGGAGAAGGCGAGGGCGGTGGCAGCGACATTGCTTCAGGCAGACGCTGACGCGCTTGCCTATGTTGATGGCGGTTTCACGATCCGTAATAGCGATCGATCCGTCAGTCTGATCGAGGTGTCCGCGGCGGCGCGCAACCCGGACGTGGCGCCCAGCCTGCACGGCGAGGGCGCGGATGGCATCGGGCTGGACACTTTCCTGCTCCGCGAGGAGGTTCCCTTTACCTTCCCCAACGGCTGCCATGCCGCGGAGGTCGAGATCGACCCCGAGACCGGTGTAGTAACGTTATTGCGTTACGTCATGGTTGATGATTACGGGGTTTTGGTAAACCCGCTGCTGACCGAAGGGCAGGTCCATGGTGGTGTTGCCCAGGGTATCGGGCAGGCGATGATGGAAAACGTTAACTATGATTCGGAGTCTGGTCAGCTCTTGGTTGGCTCGTTTATGGATTACACAGTCCCAAGAGCTGCTCATCTGCCGGGTTTCGAAACCCATCTGGAGGGAGTGCCGACCAAGGCCAACGCGCTCGGCGTCAAAGGCTCGGGCCAGGCGGGGTGTATCGGTGCGCCGCAGACTGTCATCAATGCCGTCCTCGACGCGTTGGCGCCGCTGGGGGTCGATCATATTCAGATGCCGGCGACTTCAGAGACCGTCTGGCGCGCGATCCAGGTGGCGAGGGGCGGGGCTTAATGCGGCAAGGGGACTCTCACGATCGACGTTAGAAGCGCGAAAGTCTCGTTGACATGATACCAAATTTAATTTAAGAATTCTGAATTCAATAATTGCGTAGTGATACCTTGCGATGCGTATGATTGTTCCGGAGCCGAACCTAACCGAGCGCGTACGTGACGCGATCCTTGGGGGTATCGTTGACGGGACCTTCAAAACCGGTGATCGCCTCGGTCAGATCGAGATCGCGAGCCAACTAGGCGTGTCGCGCCAACCCGTCAGCCATGCGCTGAAGGTTCTGCAGGACCAAGGCGTTCTTGTTCAACTCGGTCGAAAGGGACTGACGGTCGCGCCAATGGACGCGGATCATCTCGTGTCTCTTTATCAGGTTCGGGGGGCCATGGACGCGTTGGCCGCGCGACTGGCGGCAGAACAAATATCCCAAGGCCAGACCCAATCTTCGGTATTTGCGCCATTGCGTGACCTTATTGAACGGCATCTAAACCCAACGACAAAACGGGCCTTCGCCGATCGTGTTGACGCCGACGTTACCTTTCACGTTTCGCTATACCGGCTGTCTGGAAATCTGCTGATCGAGGAAGTCACCCGTCCGCATTGGATTCACTTCCGCCGGTCGATCCAAGCCGTGCTTGAGGATCGTGGCATGTATCCTCCTGTTTGGGAGCAACATCGCGACATTTTGGAAGCAATTCTCGCCGGTGATGGCGGGATGGCGGCTTCATTGGCACTTGAACACACACAAATATCCGCAGAAAAGACGGCTAGTCGACTGCGGGCGGGCATGGCGAAGGTTAAGGAGAATTCGATATGAAACTCACCGATGAACAGCTCAAACGGTTCGACGAAGACGGCTATATCTTCATGCCATCCTACTTCACGCCTGAGGAGGTTGGGGTTCTTAATGACGCCGCCGCTGAGATATACGCGATGGACCGTGAAGAAGTCTGGCGCGAATCCTCGGGTGTGGCGCGTACCGCGTTTGCCGCCCATACCTATGACGAAGCGCATCGCCGGCTTGGCGCGCATCCCCGCCTGATCACGCCGGTGGAGCAGGTAATCGGCGAACGGCTTTACATGCATCAGTACAAGATCAACGCCAAGGCCGCGTTCGACGGTGATGTCTGGCAATGGCACCAGGATTTCGGCACCTGGCACCGCGATGATGGGATGCCGGAGCCTCGGGCGATGAACATCGCGGTTTTCCTTGACGATGTGACCGCCGCCAACGGCCCGCTGCTGTTCCTGCCCAAAAGCCACAAGCTTGGCGTGATCGAAGCGGGTCATGATCTAGAGACCACCAGCTACCCGCTTTGGACCCTGGATCGCGAAACCGTGACCAAGCTTAGCGATGAGGGCGGCTGCGTCGCGCCAACTGGGCCCGCCGGCAGCATTTTGATGTTCTCGTCGCTGTTGGTGCATGCCAGCCCGCCGAACATCAGCCCGCTTTCGCGCACCATCGTTTATCTATCATTGTGCCAGGTCGACAACCACATCACCAAGTTTCAGCGGGCGGAATGGATAGCCCATCGGGACTTCACGCCGATCGTCGCGCTTGAGGATAACTGTCTGGCTGAACTTGCCGCCGAACGCGGCGCCATGGCCGCCGAATAAGCCCCGGGAGACCACAATGTATCTTCAAGCGGAGTTGGCCGCGCGCGCCGCAGCTGGCGCGCCGGTGCGCGTTTGTCTGATAGGTGCCGGCAAGTTCGGTTCGATGTTTCTCTCTCAGGTACCGACCACGCCAGGCCTCAGCGTAACCGTAATCGCCGATTTGCGGCCCGACGCGGCCCGGGTCGCTTGTCGGACGGTCGGTTGGAGCGAGGATCGGATCGCCGCCACCGATTTCAGCGATGACGCGGTTACCGCGCTCGCCCGTGACGACGTCGACGTGGTGGTCGAGGCGACCGGCCACCCGCCCGCCGGAATCCGTCACGCCCGCGTTGCGTTCGCTGCCGGCAAGCACATCGTCATGGTCAATGTCGAAGCGGATGTTCTTGCGGGGCCGCTTCTGGCGGAAGAGGCGCGGTCTGCCGGGACCGTATATTCAATGGCTTATGGTGATCAGCCGGCGCTAACGGCAGAACAGGTCGAGTGGGCGCGCTCCTGCGGGTTCGAGGTGATCGCGGCGGGCAAGGGCACGAAATATCTGCCGGCGTATCACTCTTCGACACCGGATACCGTCTGGGATCACTACGGTCTGAGCGCCGAGCAGGCGGCGGAAGCCGGCATGAATAACAAGATGTTTAACTCCTTTCTGGACGGTACGAAATCCGGCTTGGAGATGGCCGCTATTGCCAATGCCTGTGATCTATCGCCGCCGACCGATGGACTGCAGTTCCCACCGGTCGGGATGGATGACTTGGCGCATGTGCTCCGTCCCGCGAGTGAGGGCGGTCAGCTTGAAGGCAAGGGGCAGGTTGAAGTGGTCTCTTCCCTGGAACGTGATGGGCGGCCTGTTTTCAAAGACTTGAGGTGGGGTGTTTATGTAGTGCTTGAGGCGCCAAACGACTATGCCGCCGGTTGTTTCCGTCAATACGGTATGAATACCGATGCTTCGGGTCGATACTCGGCCATGTTCAAACCCTTTCATCTCATCGGTTTGGAACTTAATATTTCCGTGCTGTCGGCGGGCTTGCTTGGCCGGCCGACCGGCGCAACTCGCGGGTTCCGCGGCGATGTGGTGGCGACGGCGAAGCGAGCACTCTCGGTCGGTGAGGTGTTGGATGGCGAGGGCGGCGCGACAGTCTGGGGCAAGTTGCTGCCAGCTAAACGGTCGCTGCGAGAAAACCGGTTACCGATAGGCCTCGCCCATGGAGTCAAGCTGCGCCACCCGATCGTCGAGGGAGGCACGGTCGGCTGGGATGATGTCGAGATTGATGGCTCCGACGAAACCGTTATCGCTCGGCGCCAGATGGAACAGCGTTTCGCTGGCCTCGCGACGGCGGCGGAGTAATCGCCACTCCCAAAGAACGGCCACTTTGTACCTTGTGACGTGATTGGGCGCGTTTGGTCGTCCAAGGTCGCCTCTCCCAGCAAGTAAGCGTTAGTAGGCGGTTGAAGCTTGGG
>JAPKDN010000246.1 GCA_028822575.1 Alphaproteobacteria bacterium
ATTATAACATCTGGACATTGCTACTGTAGGCCAATACCGCGTTAAATTACGATAGCGCTTAATTTAAGTAAAAATCTAACGACCATTACTATTTTTTAGTAATCCTCATCGCCCAGCGGCATAACTTTGCGTGTTTCGGGCAGATGCTGACGCCTTTAACAAGTCGTGATCTTGGGCAACTACACACATTCGCCCTTGGGACCAGGGGTCTCCGACGGACACATCATGGCCGCGGCTACGAAGTGCCGAGACAACCAATTCAGAAAACCGTCCTTCAACCATAAGCGACCTCAAGGACGCCCGTTTGGGATAGAATGACGCCGGAAAATGTGTGGTACTGAAGGTCGGCGCATCGACAGCCTCTTGCAGGTTTTGCCCGTGATGCACGTGGTGCAGGAAAAATTGCAGCGCCCATTGGTCTTGGAAATCCGCACCTGGTGTTCCAAACGCCATATAAGGTTTGCCGTCACGTGTCGCAAAACCTGGGCTGAGGGTTGTCCGCGGGCGCTTACCAGGCGCCACCACACCCGGTGTTCCTTCCTCCAATGTGAATATCTGCCCCCTGTTGGATAGCGCGAACCCCAAATTAGGAATGGTCGGTGAGCTACGCATCCATCCACCACTCGGCGTGATCGAGACCAAATTACCAAACCGGTCGGCGACATCCAGATGGACGGTATCACCTGTCGCAATCGAAACTTCGGATGCCGAATTGCTAAGCTCCATCGCGTGGCCATCGTCAGACACGAGCATCCTCCGCCCGTCTTCCAATCCATAAACGACAGGTCCGCCGAACCCTTCAATTGAGCCTGGCCGAATTTGATCAGATGCTGATTCCATGACCAGTTCACGCCGGGCATCATTATAAGTCGCGGACAAGAGCTTCTCCATCGGCACGTCGACAAAATTGGGATCGCCGTAAAACTTCTCCCGATCCGCAAAAGCGAGCTTCGTGCACTCTGTCACATAGTGGACAAACGCCTCTCCATTGGGATCCATCCCACCAAGGTCAAATCCTTTTAGCAAGGCCAATTGTTGCAAAAAAACAGGGCCTTGGCTCCAGGATCCGCATTTGAATACCGAGTAATTTTCGTAATCAATGGAGAGCGGGGCTTCGACACCGGGCGACCAACTCGCTAGATCTTCACCGGATAGGAAGCCACTATGGGGGCGACCGGATGTATCGAGGAATTCATTATCACGGCAAAACCCGTCAATACTTTCCGCGACGAAACCCTTATAAAACGCATCGCGCGCTGCCTCGATTTGACGTTCTCGGTCGCCGCCAACAGCTTCCGCTTCCCGTAAAATTCTCTCGAACGTATCCGCCAGCACGGGGTTGCGAAACAATTGGTCGGGTTTAGGCACATCCCCATTTGGACAATACACCGCCGCAGAACTCGGCCAATGCTCAACGAATAGGTCTTTCAACGCCTCAATCGTCGCCACCACCCGCGCGCCAATCGGATAGCCGTTGCGGGCATGGCCGATCGCGGGTTCCAACACATCACGGACACTCATCGTTCCCCAATCGCGCAGCAGCAGCATGAAAGCGCCAAACGCCCCCGGCACGACGAGCGGCAACAGGCCCGCACCTGGCACAATATCCAGGCCAAGATGTCGATAAGCATCGACCGTAGCCTTCGCCGGCGCCACGCCTTGACCGCAAATCACCTTCACGTCATCCGACTTTGCATCGTAGAGAATGATCGGCGCATCACCCCCGGGACCGGCCATGCTTGGCTCCACGACTTGCAGGGTCAGCGCTGTCGCAACAGCAGCGTCAAAGGCATTACCACCCTTCTCCAAGACACTCATTCCCGCGGCCGTGCCGAGCCAATGAGTCGACGCGACCATACCAAAGATACCCTTCAATTCCGGGCGCGTCGTAAATGGCGGCTCTCCTGGGAGGACCTTACTGGGTGGTGTGGCACTGCCGCGAAATAAGTATTCGATGTCTTTCGGTGTCATATCCCAAACTCTGCTCACAAATGCTTAAAAGTCATCTAGATGTTCAAGCTCTATCGTATCGATCCTGCTCGCCGTCAACAATATTACCGGCACGCACAGTCCGATAAAGATCAAAAATAATATGCCATGGACACTCGATCTCACCACCTAGAGAACACAAATACAGCTCTTCACGACCTTATACCGCCACCACCCTCTAGCCAGGGCAAGCACCTCACGGTGATTACCGAACCGCGGCGCAAAGGGGACGAGCAGGGATACCAAACGCACGGAAAACGGATTGCCGCTCAACGAAAAAATTCGCCTGGAAATAAAAATTCCACACAGAACCAGCCCGGTTAAGTCTCTGTTATAAAAAGATTAATGCAGGACATTCCTGCAAAATTTTTAAAAATCACCATCCCATACCTAGCGGTGTAGGGGGTTTTATCATCAAAATTTTGGGACCTGCACTCAAAGCCCTAAGACATGTTTCGCCAAAATACTCCGCTGCACTTCACTTGACCCCGCATAGATTGTTGCCGCGCGTTGATTGTAGTATTTCGATGTTGCAACAAGGCCATATTCCGGCGCGATTGGCTCAACATTGTTGCCCGGTACAAAGGCTTCCGGCTGATACGGATTCGCATAGTAGCCGAGGGCGTTCATAGTCATCTCCAACGTCTCCTGCAGAAGTTCCGAGCCCCGCAGTTTGAAGATGGAAGACGATGCGCCCGGATTTTGCCCTTGGCTCAAAGCGCTCATGACGCGTTTTTCTATGATCTCAGAGGCTTGCACGCCAATTTCTAACTTCGCTAATCGGGTCTTGAATGCAGGATCATCTATCAATCTGCTACCATTGCCGCCCGCTTCCTTCTGGCTCATCTCCTTGAGCTTCAGCAACGCAGCCTTCACACGCGGTGAATAAGCAATGCCGCCGCGTTCGAACTCCAGCAGATACTTCGCAACAGTCCAACCCTGGTTCTCATCACCGATACGATTTGCTTGCGGTACCCGCACGTTATCGAAGAAGACCTGATTGAGTTCGTGATCGCCCGCAAAGGTCAGGATCGGCTTGATAGTAATGCCCGGCAGGTCCATATCGAACAGCAGGAAGCTGATACCTTGCTGCGGCTTACCTTCGGTGGAAGTTCGGACCAGGCAAAAAATCTTATCGGCATTATGTGCACCGGTCGTCCAAATCTTTGATCCGTTAATGACGTAATCATCGCCGTCCACCACCGCGCGCGTTTGCAGCGAAGCAAGGTCTGAGCCAGAACCAGGTTCAGAATAGCCCTGACACCACGCGAACTCATCATTCAAAATACTCGGCAGCACGCTCGCCTTTTGTTCTTCCGTGCCGAACTTCATGACCACCGGGCCAACCATGCGGATGCCCATGTTGTTGATCGACGGAGTCCCAACCATCTCTGATTCAAACTCATAGATATATTTTTTGACCACACCCCAACCGGGACCGCCAAATTCTGCCGGCCACGGATGACAAAGCCAGCCTTTCTTCGCGAGAATTTTCGCCCATCGGCGCGCCGGCACCACTGGACTACGCACCGCCGGAGTGAGGCGGGCACCCTCGAGAATTTCTTCACTCAAATTCTCGCGGAGAAATGCGCGCACCTCGTCTTGAAACGTGAGATCCTCGGCGCTGAGATTTAAATCCATCCTCGTTCCTTAAATAAACTGTCGTTACATCTGAAAATATAGCACCTCTGCGGATAGGCGCCATGGCACGTATCGCCACTACACCAAAGAATACATCCATGAAAATCAAGAATTGTGATCTATGTAAAGTATCTATAAAGCCAAATCCCACACGAGACCCTCCACCATGAACGACATTGATCCAGGTATCTTAAACCTTGAGGACATCTCAGTCCGCTCCGCCATCGCAAGCTGGTTGAGCGCTTTTGAAGACGCGCTTAGCAATACGGATAAGGCGGCACTGGCCAGCCTGTTCGAGGATGACAGCCATTGGCGCGATCTTGTCGCCTTCACTTGGCATCTCAGCCCATACGCAGGTGCTGCAGATATCGCCGTCGGGCTGACCAACGCGCAAGGGTCGATCAAGGCAAGCGGCTTCACCATCGATCCGAACCGAACACCACCGCGACGAGCCAAGCGGCTCGGCAGAGATGTCATCGAAGCTTTCTTCGTGTTCGAAACCGAGCTTGGCCGCGGCAATGGTGTAGTCCGGTTACTTGATGACACCAATGCGCGGGCGTGGAATTTTCTCACCACACTTGAAGAACTAAAAGGCCACGAGGAGCATCTCGGCCCGCGCCGGCCGTCAGGCGAGGCCTACTCCCGAAACTTTGGGGGTGAGAATTGGCTCGACCAACGGACCCACAGTCAAGCATATGAGGACCGGGAACCAACTGTGTTAGTCGTCGGCGGTGGGCAAGCGGGCCTCGGCATCGCCGCGCGGCTCGGACAACTCGATATCGATACCTTGGTCGTCGACCGCCTTCCCCGCATCGGCGATTGCTGGCGTCTGCGTTATCATTCACTAGCGCTGCACAACGAAATACACGCCAATCATCTGCCCTATATGCCATTCCCACAGAATTGGCCAAAATACATCCCAAAAGACATGTTGGGCAATTGGTTTGAATTTTATGCCGATGCCATGTCCATAAATTTTTGGACCAGCACCGAATTTATCCATGGTGCGTATAACGATAAAACAAAGCACTGGAGCGCGACGGTGCGCCGGTCCAACGGCATCGAGAGAACCTTAAGTCCCCGTCATGTGATCTTTGCGAACGGCGTCAGTGGCATTCCGAAAGTGCCCAACCTCCCAGGCCTGGAGGAGTTCAAGGGCGATGTCTTGCATTCACACAGCTTTACCGATGGCTCCGGCTGGCACGGCAAAAAGGCCTTGGTGTTAGGCACGGGCAACAGCGGACACGATGTAGCACAAGACCTGCACAGCCATGGCGTCGAGACGACCATCATCCAGCGCGGCTCCGGCACTGTCGTCAGCATTGATCCCAGTGCCAAGATGAATTACGCGATGTATGAAGAAGGCCCGCCGCTCGAGGATTGCGACTTTCTCGCCAGCATGGCGACTTACCCACTCGTTGTCCTCGGATACCAGCTCGCTGTCCAACGCATGGTCGAACTTGACAAGGATATAATCGAGGGACTTAAGGCCAAAGGGTTCAAATATGATATCGGCCATGACAAGACTGGCCATCAGATGAAATACCGGCGACGCGGTGGCGGTTACTACCTGGACGCCGGATGTTCGGGCCTGATCATCGACGGTGAAATCGGTTTAATGCAATTCGACACTATCGAGACCTTCGTGAAAGACGGTGTGTTGTTGAAGGATGGCACAGTCGTGCCCGCAGATCTATTCGTACTGGCAACCGGCTACTATGCTCAGCAGGAATTGGTTCGCCGCCTACTGGGGGATGAGATTGCCGAACGCGTCGGTGAAATTTGGGGTATCGATGC
>JAPKDN010000247.1 GCA_028822575.1 Alphaproteobacteria bacterium
GGGAGATAAAGCAGGATGTGATCAACCGCGCGATGCAACGCCTGCTCTCCGCCGATCATACCGATTCTGCCGACGGCTTCCCGCCAGATGACGACCAACTCGTGCCAGCCGTCCAAGGTATAGTAAACGTTGCGCAGAAGCTTTTCAGCTAGTCGAGTGATCTGGCGATTTCATCGAACATGTCAGTGAAAAAGCCAGCAGCGAATCCAGTCGCATCGGCCGTGAATTAACATAGGTGATGGCCTGATCATAGACCTCAAGGATTAATAGGATGGATTGGGCGACGCCACCACTGGTGGTCGCGCCTTGCTCATGCAGGGGGTTTGGAAATCCAGCAGATGGTGGTGTTGCGTGAACAGAAAGCCGTTGAGACGCTCTTCTACCGGGCCGCTGCACTGCCGAAGAGTGCGATCAAGCCCACTGGGGAATCCATCCAATTTCTTACATTTTCCACGGACGTTCCACCACGCTTGGCGACGAATTGCACCACGCGTTCGATAAGCATTCGTATATCGAAACCAGCACTCTGTTGCGTGTCGATGACGAGAACCAAACGTGTTTTGGCGTTGGCGTTGGCGTTGGCCTTGGCCATGAAGGCATCACCGCAGCTGATGCAACATTTTCGCGTCAATTGGGCAAGACAGGACAAGTGAACGCTTTTGCGGTCGAAACGGTTATTTGCCGTCTGGTCGTGCGCAAGTTGGCGTGTGTCCTCTTTCGGGTTATCGGTCGGGTCGGCGCGCTGGCAGAGCAGTCGAATGTAGATTGGATCAATGGGCTGCTTGCCATGAAAACACATAACATTCTGCATAATAAGCAGGTCGTGCTCGCTAAACGTCGCCTGATCCCTCAGGCCACGCCAGGGGATGACCGTCAATTGCCCGCAGCTGACTCCGGAATAGTTCGGGAGGACCGCTTCCAGCACACGGTCCTCGCCAAAATCATAATCCCGAACGTGCGCGTGATCGAATCCGGGATGAGCCAGCGGCACGGTTGTGCCTCGGCGCTCGAAAGTTGTTGGAAGGTTATGGTGTGTTGCCATTGGCGGTTGCCTGGAAAAGCCTTCTGAACGCCACCGGCTTGCGTGATCGTGAATAGCGGCGATACTGGCGTCGGCGCCGATTGCCCGGGAAATCGGTGATTCGTGCTCAAGTCGACGGTTGAGCAAGGTTTCGGAACTCGCGAACCACGGCTTCGTAAACTGGTCGCTTGAACGCGATTATCAAGCTTGGTAGCTCGTCGATATCGCGCCAGGCCCAGTCATCGAATTCGGCATAGCGGTAGCCGAGATCGATCTCACGGTCCAAACCTGTGAACCGCATGGCGAACCATTTTTGACGCTGTCCGCGATAACGGTTTGCGAAAGACCGTCGGGAGATAACAGTTGGATAGTCATAGGTTAGCCATTCTGCGGTTTCGGCCAGCACCTCCACCGAGCGAACACCGGTTTCCTCGGTCAATTCCCTAAGCGCGGCGGCGCGTGGGTCCTCACCAGCATCGACACCCCCTTGCGGCATCTGCCAAGCGTCGACACTTAGGTCGTTACGGTGCCCGACGAACACGTCGCCATTTTGATTCAGCAACAGGATACCAACACAAAGCCGATAAGGAAGGGACGAAGAGTTCGAAGCGGAATGACCCATAAACGACTATCTCAAACTCTGTTTATCGGCGATCGCCGAGATAGGTGCCAGGTTGATCCCGTGGGCCTTCAAGCTGGGAAGCCATGCGGTCAATCGGTCCAGTGTAACCGGGTAGGGGTGGGCCAGGCCAACCGCGAAACGATTGGCCTTGGTGATTTCGTGTAGTTCGGTGAGGCGGCCCTCAATCGCTCGTACCGAAGGCGTTGCGTCGATGAATCGATTATTGAACGCATGTGGGAGCTGGATCTGGGATGCCAGTTCCGGCCCCATGCTTCGAGAGGTCGCACGGCTATCCACATAAAGCAGACCTCGTTTCTTCAAGGTTTGCAGCACGGGACTTAGTGATTCCACATTCACGCTAAACGCTGATCCCATGGTCCCTAGCAATCCGACATATCCTCCGGCGCTTTTCATAACACTTTCGAGGCGGTTCAGATTCTCGACCTCGCTTGCGGATGTCAAAAGGGTGTTGCGTCCGGGGTCACTGCGCGGAAAGCCGCTGGGTTCCATCGGAAGATCAATGAGGACCTCGTGACCTTTTCGCCGGGCTCTCGCCACCCAGTCCTGCAAGTCGGGGGTGATGGACGAAAAGGATAAGGTGACTTGTGGAGGAAGCGCTTCCAATGCGGCCTCCGTGGTGCGGGGGGACAAGCCGAGATTGGTGACTATAATCGCAAGGCGTGGTCTGCTGTCTGTCTCGTCGAATTTTGCGGAATACTCCACCCATGACTGTCGGCCGTCGACGGAAATCTTCGGAAGTGGGCCATCCTCGGTCTGTTCGATGAGGTCTGGGTTGACAATATCGACAAGCGGGCCCGAAGGTGGCTTGCCGTCAGGCGCTACCGCGTCCTTGGCCATGTCTATGGCTGACGTCTCAACCACCGCATCCGCTGAGGTCGCCTCCACGGCGTCCCGGCTGGAGTTTTCCGGGGCAGGCTCCCCTTCCGCCAGAACAGCAACCGTAAGGGTTGGATGTAATGCGGTGCGCGCCTCGGTGGCAAGTTCGGCGTTGACGACCAACCAACCAACTAAGGCGCCAATACCAACGAGTATGAACAGGGCGCCAAGAACCGCAGCGACGATCGCAACGATCCGGCCCCACCGCCGTTTCGGTTTTGCATCGGGCTCGGCTGGGTCATCATCGAACACGGGGGCGCCATCTTTGATGATCTGCTCGTCATCACCGATTGCCGTATCCTCGCTCTTGTCGAGAACGTCCTGATCTTCGGGGTCCTCGCCGCCGCGCTTGCGGAATCGGCTCAGAAGTCCGGAGATGGACGGTATTGAGATTGATAGTTTCAATTTCCCGTGCGCGTTTTGAGGAGACTGAGGCCCCGAAGGAGGTCAACGGCGCGGGCAAGCTGATAGTCTTCCTCCGCCTGCTCCTTGACTGACTTGCGAGCTGCTGGTTTTACTTTCGGCGCGTCCTTACGCTCGGTCGTCCCCGCACTCTCCAGAGCATTTCGCAAATCGGTTTCGCGCCGACGCTTCGCGCTGTCGAATTTCTCGATCTTTGCGGTCGGCACGATGATATCGGGTGAAATGCCAGTTTTTTGAATCGACCGTCCGGAGGGCGTGTAGTAACGGGCTGTGGTCAACCGCATCGCGACATTGCCGGGTAATGGGACGATGGTCTGAACCGATCCCTTGCCGAAGGATTGGGTGCCTAGGATGATCGCGCGACGATGATCCTGCAGCGCGCCTGCGACGATCTCCGACGCTGACGCCGAGCCGCCATTGATCAGGACGACGACGGGCTTGCCGTCCGTCACGTCCCCCGCCGTCGCGTGAACGCGCGATGCGTCATTCGGATCACGACCGCGGGTAGAGACGATTTCGCCCTTTTCCAGAAACGAGTCGCTGACCGAAATTGCTTGGTCCAACAGTCCTCCGGGATTGTTACGAAGATCGATCACGAAACCGGCGAGCTTATCGCCCAGTTCACTCGAAAGCGCGGCGACACCGTTTTGGAGGCCCGAGGTGGTCTGTTCGTTGAAGGTCGTGATGCGGACATAGCCGACATCGCCGACGGCCTCGTAACGAACCGATCGGATCTTAATCGTCGCCCGCTGGATCGTTACGTCGAATGGTTTGGCGCTTTTGCGGCGAACCGACAGGACGATCTTGGAGTCAACCGGACCCCGCATCCGCTCGACTGCTTGCCCTAAAGTCAAACCCTGGACGGTGTCACCGTCCAAATGGGTGATCAGGTCACCGGGCTCTAACCCGGCGCGGGAAGCAGGCGTGTCGTCGATCGGCGACACGACCTTGACCACGCCGTTCTCCATGGTGACCTCGATGCCAAGGCCGCCGAACTCGCCTTTTGTTTGGACCCGCATGTCGCTGTAATTTTTAGAGGTCAGGAAGTTCGAATGAGGATCTAACGATGTGAGCATTCCGTTGATCGCCGCTTCGATCAATTCCTGGTCGCTGACCTCTTCGACATATTCGGCGCGAACGCGCTCAAAAACATCGCCAAAAAGATTTAGCTGGCGATAGGTATCGGGGGAATTTGCGCTTTGAGCCATGGCTCCAAGTGGCGTGGTGAGCAGAGTGGCCACGAAGGTGATGCCTATAAGGCCTCGTTGGAGCCTTTGGGGCCATGGGGTGCGTGTCGCGAGGGTGAAGTTCATTGGATTGCCGTATCCCTTTGGGTGGATAACCAAGCCAGCGGGTCTACTGGCGCTCCATCTTGTCTTAATTCGATATATAGATGCCTCGACTTGAGGTCACCGATAGTTTTGGCATTTTTCATCGTTCCCACAGGCTCTCCCGCGAGCAATCCTTGACCGGTTTGAACGTCGACCCGACCCAGTCCCGCCAGAAGAGTAAGAAACCCTTGGCCGTGTTCAATAATTATTATACGCCCGTATCCTCGAAACGGACCGGCATAAATCACTTTGCCGTCATGTGCCGCCACGACGGGAGCGTTGGGGCGGGTTTGTACGGTGATCCCCTTCGCCGCCAGACCAACCACGTCGGTCTCGCCGAAACGTCCGACCAGTCGACCGATCGTGGGAAATGTTATGCGCCCCTTGTTAGCCGCGAAGGAGCCAGCCTGGGGGACGGTCGCGATACTCGCGCTGGGCGTCGGTGTTGTTGGCGCGACTGCGGTTTGCTCTGACGGTCGGGTGTGTATCGTGGCATGAGGCGCGTGTTTGGCTGGTCTTCTGACTTGGGTACCTGGTTGTTCCGCGGTCGGTCTCTCGGTTTCGATAAGGGTTTGCAGGCGGCCGGCTGCGGTCGCCTGGCTCCTGCCATGCTTTTTTAACGCGACGAAAAGCTCCCCCAACGTCGTGGCCGACCGCGCGAGTTGATTCCGGTCATCGGCCGACGGTTGGGTCGCCCTGCTCATGGCGACCCAAAGCGTGTTCTTTCGTTCGATAAGCTGGTTCAATTGATCTCGTCGCTTTTCTAGAGCCTGGATGGCGGCCTGAAATCGGTCTTGCTCGGTCCAAATTTGATGGTTCAGCGCATCCAGCTTGGTCAACTCACCCTGAATCAGATCTGCCTCGTGTTTGATGTTCGGTACGAGATAGCGCACCAGCATCATCGCCCTTGCGGTATCTAAGGGCGGGCGGGCCGAGGTGAGAATCGCTTCGGGTGGGCGACGGGCCAGTCGTTGCATGGCGGCGGTCAAGCTGCCAAGCTTGGCCCGCAGCTCGGAAAGGTAGTGTGCGCGATCCGAATGCCGGGCTTTCAGAATAGCTAGCCGCTTTTCCGCCTGATTGACAACCGCTTCGTGTGCCTGGGCGGTACGCGCGCTTATTATAAGCTG
>JAPKDN010000248.1 GCA_028822575.1 Alphaproteobacteria bacterium
TCCACCTTGGGGACCGCACCTGCCTCGCGGAGACATTCCAAACGCCGATAGTGAACAGAACGAGGCCACACGAATTATTATTCATGTGGCCAACTCAAATGTTTTGACCTTAGAGGCTAATCAAACCAGGACGTCAACTCCCTGGTCACTCGGACCAAGCTCCGGTGCCACGCCCGTAGATGTCCCACCTACCGCTGGAGCGCCGTTCGAGACTTCGGCTCCCGCAGACACCTCGACAGCGCCTGCCACGGCGGCGCCCAATGCTGGCGCCGTTTCAGCCGCGTCGTTTCCGGCCCCCACAAGAACTGGTTCAGGTTGGGCGGCTTCAATTGCCACATCATTTTTCTCAGGAATTGCAATCGCCCGCACTTCCGGGTTACTTCTTAGGTTTTCAACCACACTTTCCCTAGGAAATTGCCGTTGAACCTCCCCCGATACGGAGTCACGAACTTGAAAAATCATCGCAAGAGCCTGATTGTCGAACTGCAGCAAAGGGCTTATAAAAAATCCATCTACAATTGGCTTAGCCGGTGTCGGCGCTATCTGCTCCGGAACTGGCGCTGGTTCTGGCGCCTGTCCCTTCGTCGCCAACGACAAAGGCTGCGTGTTCAACGCTAACAGGTTTGGCTGAATTGTCATTTTACCCTCCGTTTTGGAGTTCTCAGGGCCCAAAGTTTTTTGGACAGCAAAAGATATACAGTGGCTCGCTTGGAAAGTCCAGCACTGTCTCAAAATCTTTTATTCTGAGGGCATTTCCAGAATGAAATACGATTTGCCATTCCTACTGAGAGCTTCGGGTTTTGGAGCATTCTTATGAAAGAGGAAATAATTATTAATTTATTTACGCTAGCCTATTTGCGATCCGCATCTGAAATCCAACCAAATCATTACTCTGTATGGTTGCCTGGCGCCATAAGAAAGACCATCTTTGGGCAACTGATTTATGCAAGCGATAGTAACACCCTCCTAGCTAACAGGGCAACGACGAGTGCCCTTCGCCAACACTCGATGTCCGACGCTTAGATGAAGTTTACAAGTGACAAATTCCTAGTGGCGGCGGTTACTTGGTAGGACATTTCAATCTGGTTGCGGAGATTTTGAAACAGATTGACCGCCTCAAAGGAATCGACATCCTCGACATTCCCAAGCTGACCGCCCAGCATCACAAGATCGTCCTTATGGGTTTGCTCGATCGCGTTCAAGCGGGCTTGGCTAACGCCAAGATCTGCAATCATCTGATTGATTGAGTTGAACGCCCCCTCGATCGTCGTCCGAGCAGAGTCGACAAGCGTACGATACTCAGCCTCGTCACCGGTATTTATCGACACATTAGCGAAAATATTCATAATCTCGAATACATCCGCAAAAGCTTCCTGATGGGCCATCTCACCATAGGAAATATCAAGGCCAACATCAGCGTGCACGCTACTTTCCTGATTAGTGGCCACGGCGTTGAGGTTGTTCCAGTTTGTATTGGTGTTGAAGTGGGTATTAGCGTTAGCTATTATTTGCGCTGCGGTATTTGATCCGGCGTTTACGACCGTGTTAACCGCGCCCTGAAAATTTGTCTTGATGGTCGTGGCGTCGATAATAGGCTGAGTGCTTGTCGCCGGACCGGAAAACGCAAATCGTCCTGCGACCTTGGTATTGAGGAGGCTTGCAAAGCGGTCAATGGCATTATCCGCGAACTTATTCATGACCGGCAGGTCAGCGACAAAAAGACTATCGGTCTGCTTGATTAACTCCACGCGCATTTCGTTCGCCGACTCTTGAAGCTGCAGCAAGCTGGCGTCGGTTACTGCAGTGCGCAAACGCATTTTCTCGACGGTTTCGATGAAAGATTCCTTAGAGGCCATGGCTGCACGTAACTGGATAGAAACGCGAGCATCCTCTCCCGTTAGACCGGAGAACACGTTCGAGATCTTGCCAGAGCTGACCTGGTTCTGAACCTTCGAAAGCTCCCTTTGCAATCCAAGAATATTCGTTTCGACCCGGCTGCTTAGGCTGATGGTAGATATACGCATGATATCGGTCCTTGCCTTTATCTAGATCACACGGCTGAGTTCTTCGACGGCGCGCTGCACCGCCGACAGAACCCGAGCCGAGGCTGAAAAGGCGGCTTCGAGCCGAATGAGTTCGGAGAGTTCTTGGTCAGTGTTTACCCCGCTTTCATCATTGAACCGATCCTTAAGGCCATCTCGGAAATTGGTTTGGAAGGTCAACTGACTTTCAACATCTGCTTTCTGGTTCGCAACCGACCCAATTAATTGAGACATGAAGCCTTCCATGGTGTTCGATATCGCTGGCGTGCGTGAAAGCTGCTGCTGTGCCTCGAACACGCTGATGATCGCTAGCGGAAGCGTCGGATCCCCTGGGCCCAGGGGAGTGTATCCGCCCGCGACCTGAGGATCCGCTAGCAAGGCGGGTTGCGTCGACAAGGCCGCCCGCACTTCCATTTCCCCAGAGTAACCAGTGGTGAAACCGCCCGGTGGAATGACGCGACCAGGTGCTGCGAACAAGTTTAAGTTTTCGGTCGTCCCTGCAACCGTTATTTGACCAAAGTTCCGCGCAACTTCAAACGCAAGATCATCAAGTTCTAATTGTACATTTGGTAACAACGTATCCCGGACGCGCAATAAACCAGCCAAGCTACCGTCACCAGCCGCGATCGCCGTCGAGATACTGGTGGTACCCGCACCGGTGCTTACCTGCACTGCCCCCGTCACGGACGCGGCGGTAATGGAAGCGGTTGACGTGAAACTGAGCGGCAGACGGGTATCATCCAACATCAGATTACCACCTGGCGCGAAAACGCTGATTTTGCCATCGGAACGCTCAAAAGAGGTGACGCTAAGTTTCTGGCTCACATCTAGAAGCGATTGATCTCGCTGATCCTGCAGGTCTGCGTCGGATAGATCTCCTCCCCGCCTTTTAACGATTTTGGTGTTTAGGGTATCAATATTGGTCATCAGAGTGTTGACCTCGTTCACCTGAAAATTGATCCTCGCGTCGGCGTCCTCGCGAAGGCTTTGAATTTGATTGTTCAGATCATTGAAGGCCCGAGCGAGTTCCTGGGCGGCACTGATAACTGAAACCTGGTTGACACCATCTTCCGGCGTTGTCGCAAAAGCTTGGATCGACAGCTTCAAGTCAGTTAATTTAGCAGAAATCGATGATTGATCATCCGGACTGCCAAATTCCTGTTCCAACCGGCCAAGAAAATCATCAATGACTTCGAGCTCTTCAACGATGGCGGTTTGTTCTCGGACCTCGCGCTGGAGCCCCTTGGTGACCTCACGCGTGATCTCATCAATCCGGATACCCGCGCCCACACCGCTAAGGACCAAATTAGATTGGTTATGGATCTTACGGGTGTAACCCTCGGTGCTAGCGTTCGCGATGTTTCGCGAAACCACCTCGATCCCCGCCTGAGCGCCCAGGATCCCGGATCTTGCCGAAAGAAGCGCTCCTGTCAGGGCCATGATGTTACCTTTCAATTGACCGGTCGGGAACGTGACCGGTGTTCGCCAAATCTATTATGCAAACTCTGCGCCAACTTCATGACGCCTTCACTCTTTCCCAAATTCTTTTATGGAATAGGCATATCGTTCTCGAACTTTCGAAAGCCGACTATTGTTCCCACGATGCATACCCGGCACATTTAATGCCTGTCGGATTATGCTCCCTTGGAAACTTGGCCCAGAGCGGAAAATGACGAGTGATGGGAAACCGATGATGGAAAAGGCTACCAGCGGGACGATCAACGATGTGCGTGATGCTCTCCAACAGGGACTAGCCCGGCATCAGGCCGGCGATCTGAGCCAAGCCGTTGATTATTATAACCGAGTTCTAGCGATGCAACCGAACCAAGCGGATGCCCTTCATTATAAGGGTGTTGCGTTGTTTGAAAGTGGCCAAAAAGAAGCCGCAGTTAATCATCTGTCGCGTGCGATCGCGGGCAAATCCGACAGCGCCGAGGCTTTTAATCATTTCGGCTGCGCCTTGCTATCACTGGCGCGGACCAGCGAAGCCGAGGCAGCGTTTCGACGTGCCCGCTCCCTCAATAGCGAGCATGCCGAGGCTCACTTTAACCACGCAACAGCTCTAAGTATGCTTAGTCGCCCCGGTGAGGCCCTTGAGGCGCTGGAACTCGCGGTCGAACTGGCACCGCATCAAATCGCCTGGCTGATTAAACTGGCTGAAGCATGCAAGGATATTGGCGACATTGAGAGGGCCGGACAGTTACTTGAAAACGCACTCTTGCGTGAGGGCGGTTCACTCGACGCGTTTTTCCAACGTTCAAAACTGCGAGGTCTCACAGACCAAGGTTCTGGAGCGATACGCGACCTTGTGCGATGCGCGGTTCTGGCTCCAGGAAATTTTGTGATCCTGAACAACCTGGCGAGCTCTCACATGACCGCCCTGGACGCGAACACCTCAGCCAGAATTATGGCGCGGGCCACCACACTCGCGCCTCAAGACCCAACGATCCGATACAATTACGCGAATAGTCTGTTGGCGAATGGCGTCCTGGAACAGGGATGGATCGAATATCGCTGGCGTCACCGTAAGGAAGAAGTATTGGTCGAGCGCCATGGTCTGCCACCCGAGTGGGGAGGTGGAGAGATCAAGAATGGCGGGTTGCTAATCTATCAGGAACAGGGCATTGGCGATGAAGTTCGGTTCGCGTCATGTCTGACAGCCGCCGCCGCTGCGGCCAAGACATCATGTCTTGTTGAGTGTGATAAAAGATTGATATCATTATATATTCGTAGCTTTCCAACCCTCACGTTCATGGAGAAACTTCCCCGCAACGCCGGCCCGCCGACGTCAGTGGATTTTGCCAACGTGGTACGCAAGAAAAACATTGGGGCGCACAGCGCTCTCGGGGACTTGCCCCGGCATGTCCGCCCAAGGTTATCCTCGTTCACGGACGCCGGCCCTTATTTGGTTCCAGAGACCGAGACGCGCATGGCATGGCGGAAAAAACTGAGACAGCTCGGGCCAGGCCAGAAAGTGGGTTTTTTATGGCGAACCGGTCTTGCCAATAAAGTTTATGCTCATTTCTTCTTCGATATTCTGGACCTTCGCGCCTTATTTTTTCTACCAGACGCGCGGTTCGTCAATCTGCAATATGACGAGTGTGAGGCCGATCTTCAGCGCGCGGAGCAAGAGCTTGGAATTGACATATACCGCCCAGAAGGTATCAATCTGCGGGATGATCTCGATGGTCTCTCCGCGCTGATCCTAGAACTTGATGTGGTGATCGGTCCGATGACATCGGTTTTAGCGATAGCGGGCGCGGTTGGCACCAGGTGTATTGGGATGACTATCGGTCTGGACTGGACTTCGCTGGGAACCGATCGTCAACCTTGGACACCGAATATGACGGTTGTTT
>JAPKDN010000249.1 GCA_028822575.1 Alphaproteobacteria bacterium
TCCGTGCGCCCGATCTCGCTTCGGCATTTTGTTTATGCGCAACAAGAGGGTATGTCGATAAGGTGAGAATTTCATAGAATATAAAAAGCGTGAACATATTACCGGCGAAGGCGATGCCCATGGTGCTTGCGATGGCGATGGCGAAACAGATGTAGAAGCGGGTCTGGTTTGGCTCGTCATGGCCGCGCATATAGCCGATGGAATACAGCGAATTGATGATCCACAGGCCCGAGGCAACACAGCCAAACAGCATCCCCAGCGGCTCTATCTCCAGCACCAGGGGCAGGCCGGGCATCACCTCGGTCAACGACAGGGTCGGCCGTCCGCCAGCAAGGACCTCTTGTAAGAGACTAATGACGACCACGAACAGCGTGATGGCGGTAACGAGTGTCACAGCCTCGCGCGTGTTCGGGCTACGGCCCAGGATCGCGATGCCGATACCACCAAGCGACGGAATCAAAAGCGTTAAGGCAAGCGCCATCTCGGTACTCATGATCCGCCTCCCAGGAAGGTCTCAGCAACCCTGCCGGCGACGGACGTCGTCAGTTCCGCGTCAATACCAAAATAGATATTCGCCAGCACCAGCACCCAGAGCGGAATCAGCATTTCCAGCGGTGCCTCGGCGACCGGTACGCGGCCTTCCGGCGCCTGGCCTATATAGGCGGCCTCGATGATCTTCCAAACGTAGATTACCGCGAGCAAAGAGCTGGCGACTATCAACAGGACCACCGGCCACCAGCCATTTTCAACCGCGCCTAGGATCAGGTACCACTTACTGATGAAACCGACCGTTGCCGGCACGCCGATCAGGCTAAGTCCAGCGCCGGCGATGGCGGCAAAAGTCCAGGGCATCTCGCGCCCAAGCCCGCGCACGGAATCGATTGACACCTTGCCAATCCTCAAGAAAACACAGCCCAGCGCCATGAACAGCGCGCCCTTCATCAGCGCGTGATTGAACAAATGCATCACCGCCGCGGTCAGGCCGGTGACATTCCCAAGCGAGACGCCAAGCACCATATAGCCGAGTTGGGCGATACTGGAATAAGCGAACAGACGTTTCAGATTGGTCTGGTAGATCGCCGCCGCCGAGCCCGCGAACATCGCTAAAACCGCTAGCGGAAGGAAGATGAATTCCAGGGTCAACGGCACGAAACCGTAGGTCGGCCCAAAGATTGTGAACATCACTCGCAGCACCACATAGAACGAAACCTTGGTCGCGGTCGACGCGAGGAAAACCGTAACCGTCGACGGCGCGTAGGTATAGGCGTTCGGCAGCCAGGTGTGCATAGGGAACATAGCCAGCTTGAGGCCCATGCCGATGATGATGAAGGCGAAACCGGCTTGAACCACCCGGCTGTCGGCCAGCGGCTTCAGGCGAACGGCCAGATCGGCGATATTGAGGGTACCGGTGACCATGTAGAGCAGCCCGACGCCGATAACGAAGAAGGTCGCGCCGACGGTTCCCAGCACCAGATAGTTATACGCCGCGGTCAAGGCTCGGCGATCCTTGCGCGCGCCGGCCGCGACCAGCACATAGGTCGAGAGCGACGAAACTTCTAGGAACACGAAGATGTTGAAGGCGTCGCCGGTGATGGTTACACCAAGGAGACCGGTCAGGCACAACAGATACGCCGTATAGAACTGGCCGTGACGTCTGGGATCGATCTCGTGGGCGACACTGCGCCGCGCATAGGGTAGGGCGATGGCGCTAATACCGGAGACGATCAACAAAACGAAGGCGTTAATCGCATCGACCCTATATTCGATGCCGAAGGGCGGCGCCCAATTGCCCATGTGATACGAAATATCGCCCGTGCTCACCACCTGAATCAGCAGGGTGATCGAGGCATAGAAAGCGAACCAGCTTACCGCCAATGCCAAAAGCCAGGGCAGGCGACCACCTCGCAACAGCGAGCAGATCGGCGCCGCCAACAAGGGGACCGCGACCTGAAGCGCGGCCATGTGTTCGCTAAGCAGGCTCACGACGAGGCCTCCTGCGCTTCGGCGATTTCACGGGCCGCGTCGACTTCCTCGGCGGCGAGAATGTCTTCCTCCTCGATGGAGCCGTAGGTCTCTCGGATCCGAACCACCAACGCCAACCCCAAGGCCGTGGTGGCGACGCCAACCACGATCGCGGTCAGAATCAGCACATGGGGCAGCGGGTTGGAGAACACCTCGGGCTTTCCGGTCAGGATCGGCGCGGTGCCGCCAGTAACCTTGGCCAAGCTGATATAAAGCAGGAAAACCGAGGTCTGAAAGATGTTTAGACCGACGATCTTCTTCACCAAATTACCGCGGGAAATGACAATATAAAGCCCGATCATCATCAGGAAGATGACGAGCCAGTAATTGTAATGGGCGATGATTGGGTCGAGCATTCCTACCAATCCTCGTCATCGACGCCGCGGGTGCGGCCGGCATAGGCATAGAAGACACTGACCATGACCGCGGCGACGGTCGTGCCAACGCCAAACTCAATCACCAGGATGCCAATATGCTGTCCATGCTGAGGGTCGTGGGCGAGCACATCGTAATCCAGGAACTTGCCGCCCAGAAACAGGCTGGCGAAGCCGGTGAGGGCATAAATCAACAATCCCAAGGGCACCAGGACCCCCAAGGCCTTGGGAGGCAGCACCTTTTGTGCGTGCTCCACGCCATAGACCAAGGCATAGAGGATGAACGCGGCGGCGAATAGCACGCCGGCCTGAAAGCCACCGCCGGGTCCGAAATCCCCGTGGAACTGAACGTAGAGCGCGAACAGCAGAATGAACGGGATCAACATCTTGGAGACAACGCGAAGAACGAGATGATGCCTCATGCGTCATCCTCCACCTTGTCACTCGCTGAGTCTGTCCCGGCGCCCTTGCGCACGGTGCCGTCATCATCTTCGTCCTCGCGGCGCAAGCCGAGCAGGAACATCACGCCGATCCCGGCGGTGAAGATCACCGCGACCTCGCCCAACGTGTCATAGCCGCGGTAGCTGGCAAGCACGGAGGTGACGATATTGGGAATCCCGATATCGTTCTCCGAGCCGTCGATATAGGTCGGCGCCACGTGTTGCAGCGCCGGCGCGTTCGGGTCTCCGAAGGTCGGCATGTCGCTGGTCGCATAAATCAGGGTCGCGCCGGTGACGATCACCACCACCATTGCGACTGGAGAGAATCTCGGTGCGATCTTCTCGCTACGGCTGGTCAAGGCGAGTGTGCCGAGCACCAGAACGGTGGAGATGCCGGCGCCAACCGCCGCCTCGGTAAACGCCACGTCCACCGCATCCAGCGCTACCAGCAACCCGGCGGAAAGCAGACTGAACGCGCTGCTGATCGCTGCGACCGCGAACAGGTGCCGCACCACCATGATAGCGATGGCGCTCATGCACAGCATGGTCAACAGCGCGAAATTAACCACCGTGATCATTTCAACGCCGCTCATCGTTTGCTCTCCCCAACACTATGGGATGGCTCGATATCCGACACCGGAACCAGCGCTGGGCGTAGCCCCATGGTCCGCGCCGCGTTGGCCACCGCGTGGGTCGCCGTTGGGCTGGTGAAGAAGATGAACAGCGATATCATGATCAGCTTAACGGTGATCAGGCTAAAACCAGCCTGCAACATCATGGCGATCAGGATCAACTCGGCCCCAAGTGTGTCGGTGATCCCGGCGGCGTGCAAGCGGGTATAGAAATCCGGGAGTCTTATCAATCCAAGTGTACCAATAAGGATGAAAACGCTTCCAGCCGCCAGCAACGCGCCCGAGGCGATATCGAGGATCAATTCCATCAATCGACCTCCTCTCGGCGCGCGACTTCGACATTGGAGAGACCAAGATTGCGATAGCGGAAGAATTTCAGAACCGCAATCGTACCAATGAAATTCACCAGCGCGTAAAGTAGCGCGATATCCAAAAACTCCGGTCGGTCGGCCAAAAATCCGAGTAGGCCGATCAGCAGCACCGTCTTGGTGCCGAAACTGTTAACCGCCAACACCCGGTCAAACAGGCTCGGCCCGGCGAAGGCCCGGTAAAGGGCCATCAGCATGGCGACGAGCATGGCGGCGGTGGCTCCGATGAACACGGCTCAGCGCTCCTCGAGAGCGGTTACGCGCCCATCCATGTCGCCATTTAGCACCCCGTCCGCGAGATCTTGCGAGAGCGCGTGCACGATCATCTCGTCACCCTCGATGTCGACGGTAACGGTGCCCGGCGTCAGGGTTATGGAATTGGCGAATATCACCAGGCCAAGGTCGGTCTTCTGGGTCGCCTTGACCCGAACCACTCGGGGCGAGATAGGCATGGTCGGCGCCAGCACGATCTTGGCCACATCGATATTGGCCTTGAAGATCTCCTTAGCGAGCCAGCCCCAATAGCCGAACACGTGCCTGGTCAGATGAAACGGAAAGGTTTCGCGATCATACAAGTCCATCCGGTGGGCGATATAGAGGACCAAGAGCACCGAGACGACGCCAAGCGATATGATGAGCGGGGTGTAAATCCCCGACATCAACAGCCAGAACGCCATTAGGCTCGCGCCTAATCCGACGACATGCACCATTCCGGCTACCCCCCCCAACCCCGTGCCGGCACCGGACAAACATCCGATCGTAATTTTCCCGCGTATTTTTCGCGCGGCACGTTTCCATGTTAATGCCATATTGATTGAAACTCGCCAAGTCCGCCCGGCCTTGATTGTGAGTCATTACCAAGGATCTGAAAAAGGATAGCCCTGATGACATGGTTCTCGACGTCTTCCGAGCAAGGTTTACCCGGTGATCGCCTGGAGGCGCTTTGGTCCCGCGACGGCGCGCTTGGTGTTCCTGGCGCGCATAACGCGTTGGCTGGAATTCTCGCCAAGGACGCTGGATTCGAAGCGTTGTATTTGTCGGGTGGAGCCCTGTCAGCGAGCCTAGGACTGCCTGATCTGGGTATGATGACCACCGAGGAGCTGCTGCTGTTCGTGAAGGTAATTACCCGGTCGACCGACCTGCCGTTGATCGTCGATGGCGACACAGGATACGGCGAGGCGTTGAACGTCATGCGCTTGGTTCAAGACCTCGAGGCCGCCGGCGCGGCGGGTGTTCAACTTGAGGACCAAATCCTGCCAAAGAAATGCGGGCATCTGTCCGACAAGCTTTTAAACGAACCCGAATCGATGGCTGCTAAGATCGCCGCCGCCCGCCGGGCGCGCAAACATCTGCGGATCATAGCCCGCACTGATGCCGCCGCCTCGGAAGGGCTGGAGGGAGCGATCGCCCGGGCCAAACTCTATGTCGAGGCCGGCGCCGACGTGATCTTTCCCGAGGCGCTCACAACGGCAGAGGAAATGCGGGCCTTTAACGCCGCCATCAACGCGCCGACCTTGGCCAATATGACCGAGTTCGGTCGCACCCCGTATCTGTCTCAGA
>JAPKDN010000250.1 GCA_028822575.1 Alphaproteobacteria bacterium
CCGGGGTGAAGATCTGATCGGTATGCCAATGGGCGCCAAACCCACCTTCCTCGTCCGGCTCCTTGACGATCTCAATAAGCTCCGGGTGCTCAGCCAATCCTTTGAGATAGGGATGGGTGTGCAATCCGTTCCAGCGTTTCGCAAAAGCGATCTGTTGGGCTGGCGTGATATCCTGGTTCCGCAATACGATGACACCGTGGTCGAGCAGCGCTTGATTCACGACCGTGAAAGTCGCGTCGTCGAGGTTGGCGACATCAACGCCGTGGATCTCGGCACCAACGGTGCCGGCGAGAGGAAGAATTTCGATCGCCATGGTCGGGACCCCGTGCATGATTTCGTACCTCTCCAGTGTAGGTGAGAAATGGCCGTGGTCAGAATCAATGATATGATAAAGGCGATAAAGGAATTTCCGTGCATTGAGAGTGCCCCCATGAGCATCGATTTTACCCCGGAACAACTCCAGATTCAGGAAAGCGTGGCAAAGCTCTGTGCTGAATTCGGTGACGACTATTGGCTGGCGCGAGACAAGGACGAAAAGTTCCCCGAGGATTTCTGCAAGGCGATCGCCGACCACGGCTATATGGGCATAGCGATGCCCGAGGAATATGGTGGGGCTGGGCTGGGCATTACTGAGGCGGCGATCCTGATGCAGGAGATCTCCCGCTCTGGCGCCGGCAATGGTGGGGTATCCTCGGTCAGTCTAGGAATCTTCGGGCTTAATCCTGTGGTCCGCTACGGCACGGAGGAACAGAAGGCCCGGATGTTGCCCCCGATCATCAAGCGGGATGAGATCGCCTGTTTCGCGGTGACCGAGGCGGAGACTGGGCTGGACACAACGAATTTGAAAACTAAGGCCGTGCGCAAGAATGACCGCTATGTGGTGCACGGCCAGAAGGCCTGGACCACCACCGCGCAAGTAGCCAACAAGATCCTGCTGATTGCCCGCACCGCCGAGGAGAGTCCCAGCGGTAAGCCGATCGACGGACTTTCGCTGTTCTACACGGATCTTGATCGCTCGAAGGTCGAGATCCGCAAGATCCCGAAGATGGGGCGCGAGGCCGTGGACAGCAATCTGCTATTCTTCGACGGCATGGAGATCCCTTTTGAGGATCGTATCGGCGAAGAAGGCAAGGGGTTCCGCTACCTCCTGCATGGGATTAATCCAGAGCGTATATTGATCGCTGCGGGCATGGTTGGCCTTGGGCGAGTGGCGCTTGAGAAAGCAACTTCGTATGCCAAGGAGCGCGTGGTGTTTGGACGTCCTATTGGAATGAACCAAGGCGTCCAGCATCCACTGGCGGAGAGTTGGGCCGAGCTGGAAGCCGCGAACCTAATGGCTTTCCGCGCCGCCCAACTTTACGATCGGGGCGAGGATTGTGGTCACTTAGCCAACGCCGCCAAGTATCTGGCCGGCGAGGCGACCTTCAAGGCCTGTCAGGCATCGATCATGACTCATGGTGGGATGGGGTACGCCAAGGAATATCATGTGGAGCGTTATTTCCGTGAAGCCCTGATCCACAGGATCGCGCCGATCACGCCGCACCTAATACTGTGCTATATCGCCGAGCGAGTTTTGGGGCTGCCGAAATCCTATTGAGAATTTACGACAAAAAAATATAAGCAATCAGTCCTCGAAAAAACCTCCATGCGCATATTGCAATGCTGCGATGCAATAATTGCGCTGCGTAATGGGGGGCGTCATCCCCATTCTCCGGTCATCGAAACCTGCATCGGGAGACCCCAAATGGTGACCTCATTCTTTTCCTCGCCTTCGTTCATCACCTTTAGCCTAATCTTGCTGACCGCCATGTCCTTCGCCGGCGCCGTCACGGCTTGATTTCAGCCTGAAAATCTAGTCAATCACGTGATCTTAGAGCCGGTTGTCGACGGGCGTAATGCCGGCGCTGTCCTCGGTTCCCACCAGGGTGAATAGGTGACCTGAGCTATCTTTCACAACACCTTTTCCTCAGGCATTGGAACTGGCATAACGGCTCGCCTTAGCCAAGGAGCGCTCCAATGTCCGATACCCTCGATCTTTCGAGCCTGCGTGGCGCGGTCAATAATCTGCAAGAAACCGGCATCGTCGATGTAGCCAAGCATGGCTGGGGCCGACAAGGGCTTATACCGTTATGGTTCGGCGAGGGCGATGTCCCAACCCCGAAATTTATTTCGGACGCGGCACATGAGGCAATGGCGCGGGGCGAGACCTTCTATACTGATCAGAACGGTATCAAGGATCTTAGAACCGCGTTACGTGCCTATAATAAACGAATGTTCGACGTTGAGCTCTCTGACGAGCGGGTCACGCTTACCAATTCCGGAATGATGGCGATCGGGCTCGCCATGCAGATGCTTTTGGAGACCGGTGACGAGGTCGTGGTGGTCGGTCCGGTTTGGCCAAATATTTACTCGACCATCGAGCTGAATGAGGGCGTGGCGACCCATGCGACGGTCCGGTTGACCGATGAAGGCTGGCACTTGGACATGGATGAATTGTTCGGCGCCGTGACCGAGCAGACGAAGGCGATCTTTCTCAACTCTCCCGGTAACCCGACGGGCTGGATTATTCCGCAGGAGGATCAGGCTCGCCTGCTCGATTTCGCCCGCGAGCGGGGCATCTGGATCATATCCGACGAGGTCTATCACACCTTGGTTTTCGACCGTCCGGTGGCCTCCTCGATGCTCCAGATCGCCCGGCCAGACGACAAGGTCATCGCAATCAACAGTTTCTCGAAATCCTGGCTGATGACCGGTTGGCGGATGGGGTGGATGGTGCACCCCGAGGGATTGAGTGGAACCGTGGCCAAGCTCATTCAGATTTCCACTTCAGGCGTGCCGCAATTCATTCAGCGCGCCGGGATCGCCGCGTTGGAGGGCGGTGACGAAGTCATCGAAGGTCTTAGGACCCGATGTTTGGTCGGCCGCGACATCGTCTTTGATCGCTTGGACAAATGGCCCCGGGTTCGGGCGACACGACCAAACGGAGCCTTCTATGCGTTTTTTGCGGTGGATGGGATGTCGGATTCTGTACCGTTTTGCAAGGAGTTGATCGACCGCTGCAACGTCGGTCTCGCGCCCGGTAGCGCTTTTGGACCAAGCGGCGAGGGGTATCTGAGGCTGTGTTACGCTTCGACGCCAGAGAAGCTGCATCAGGCGATGGATGCCCTGGAGACGGTGATCGGCGGTTCCTGACACGCCTTCTTCGCTTTTGTCTCCTATTCCGTTAGAGTGAGTGCGTTCTCAACGACCGAGTGACGACGATGGCCCTGCCACCGACAAATACTGGAGTGCCGAGCGAGACACGTGCGGAGTTGATTCGCCGGATTACGCGGCCATCTCCGCAACGCACGCCGGGGCCTGGCCGTGTGATCGAGCAGGCGCCCTCTCGGGTCGACGAAACCCTCGTTCCCGCGCAACCGCAGCCGGGTTTTCGATTACGTAGCGCAACCACGAACGAAGAGATCGAGGTGCAGATCACGCGATTGCGGAGCCTTATCGCCAACGACAACATCGACCCCAACGCGCCCAGCGGTTCGTATTTGAACATCCTGCTGTAAAGGTGGTGCCGTCAGCCCAGAGGTGCCGTCGCTTCGCGGTCCGGTAGCAGCCCCTCCACCAACCCCGATGACATGATTAACGAACAGCCCAAGGCTTCCTTGAGGCCGAAAGGCTCGCCGGCGATGGTCGACGCGGAGACGGTGGCGGCCACGACTCCTAGCAGCATCAGTAACGAAACTCGACCCGGCGAGAGCGAACGCGCGCCCCAGAAAAATAGCATACAGGTTGGTACCAGAAGAACCACCGCGACCGCGATTACCGCCCCATAGGCCAGAGGCGTTAACTTGGCGAGGGGCATGCCGCCGGGCAGGGCAAGGGTGGCGCCGCAGCCGATGACGGTGGCGGTTATGAAGGCGATACAGGTCTGCTCGCGACTATCGAGCTCCTTGGTAACGCTGGCGATGGTCACCGCGATGGCGAACAACAGGCCTGAGACGATACCGAACCAGTCACCCACGCCGCGCGGCACCGGTGGACCGCCATCACCGCTAAGCAAAATCCAGGCGCCGCCCAAGCCTAGAACCACGGCTATAACCCGCACCAAACGGACGCGGCGACGTAGGACCACCCATTCCATCAGACTGGCCCAAACCACTGAGAGATAAAATAGTAAGGTCGCCCGCACGACCTCGCCATGCAGCAAGGCCAGATTCCAGGCGATCAAAGCAAACCCAAGTGCGATGCCTGACGCGAGCACTTCTGGTTGGTTTCGCAGCCCTGGAAGCTTTGGCACGATGAAAGGCAACAACACCAGCGCGCCGGCGCCATAAAGCAGGGCGTTCAACGGTAACGAGTCAAACCCAAGGCCACCTAGCCATCGTAGCGGGATCCACCAAGTGCCCCACAGGAGTGCCGAGGCGGCGATGGCAATGATGGGTAGGGGAATGCCACGCATCCGCGGTGGTTACCGGCAGGTCGCGCCGCCGTCGACCACAAGTTCCGAGCCGGTCATAAACGATGATTCGTCCGAGGCGAGAAACAGAATGGCGTTGGCGATTTCCTCTGGTTTGCCAAAGCGGCCCAGCGGGATTCGGTTGTACAGGCGTTCATCGAGCTGGTCGTCTGGGACGGCGGCGTGGCCCATCGCGGTGTCGATCGGCCCCGGGTGCACGGAATTGCAGCGAATGCCATCCTTGGCATAGCGGTTGGCGATAGATTTCGTCATTAACCGCAAAGCACCCTTTGAGGCGCCGTAATGCACCGCGACCGACGCTCTGAGGCCCGCAGTCGACGAAAGGTTGACGATTGAACCGCCGCCGGACGCGCTCATGGCTTCGGCCACCGCCTTGACGCCAAGGAAAGGGCCCTTGGCGTTCACGGCCATCATCTGGTCCCAGTCGTCCTCGGTCGTGTCGTCGATCGGCTTGCGCTGGTAGACGCCAGCGTTGTTGACCAGGATATCCAGGCATCCGTGGGTTGTGGTGAGAAAATCCACGGCGGTCCGCCAGTCACTTGCACGGGTGACATCCAACGGCATAAAGGTCGCGGGCGCATTGCCGCCAGCAAGCTCATCCGCCAAGGCCCGACCTGCCCCCGCGTCCACGTCGCCAAAGCCAACCGCTGCGCCCTCGGCGACGAAGCGTCGGACAACGGCCTCGCCAATCCCTTTGGCGCCGCCGGATACCAGCGCCACCTTGCCTTCTAATCGCATATCACTATTCCCGTCGGTCGATCTCGTTCGTGGCTACTCTGCCGCCAGCAATTCGTCTAGATCGATCTCTTTTTCCTCGACCGTCGCCGCGCCGATCCAGGCATGCTCGGACACATCAAACACAACGCCATCCGGGCCGACAAACTTGGTCTCATAGAAGTTATCGGGGGTGT
>JAPKDN010000251.1 GCA_028822575.1 Alphaproteobacteria bacterium
ATAATCACCCGGAGCAGATCGCGACCCTGGATCTGGTCAGTTGGGGACGGGTCGAGTGGGCGAACCGGCGGGTCCGTTAAATGTTATTCCCCACCGCCAGTGGCGCGTATCCCGGCGAAGGCTGGCAAAGGAATTTCCGTGGACGATTTCCGTTCAAAACCAGAAAGAAAGCGCCCCAGAAAACCAAGGCGCCATATTCATCCACCCCAAAATAGGAGGGTTACTTAATCTTTGCTTCCTTGTACATGACGTGTTTACGCACCACTGGGTCGTACTTTCTCAGTTCGAGTTTCTCGGTCTGGGTACGCGGATTCTTCTTCGTCACGTAATAGTGGCCAGTTTCGGCGCTACTTACGAGCTTAATCAAAACGGTTGCCGATTTCGCCATGGTCACTGATCCGAATTTCAAGCATGATTTTACTAAAACTACACCCTGAACTCATTAAGTCAAGCAGATCCCACCAATTGAGTGATGAAATAGGCGAGTCACCTACTCTTTTCCCTTTCCGCGCGCTGCCAATAGAGCCTGGTCGATTATCCGTTTGAAAAGAACAGGCTCCGAGAGCAACCCAAGCGCCAAGTCTAAGTCAAAATCTGTGCCAACCTTACCCTTTTGGCGGTCGGCGCATCGTTGCAGCAACTTCGATTGCGAGACTGGGTCCAACGTTTCGGCCACACGACGCAAGGGACCGAGATTGGCATCGAGTATCTCGCCCCGGCGTATCTGGTCCAGCACGGATTGCGGGCTTGCCAGCCCCCCCCCGGTACAAATCGTTGGAAACACGCCAAAGCGGGCTAGCGTGTAACCCGACGGCGCGCGCATCGACGCCCATGTCAAGTTGAGCGCGCCATTATTAGGGAGATCGCGAACCCGTTGGACCGAACCTTTTCCATAGGACCGCGCATCGATGACCAAACCACGCCCGCTGTCCTGCAAGGCCGCCGCCACCACTTCCGACGCCGAGGCAGAGCCGCTGTCGATCAGTACGACCAGGCGTAACCACTCGGCATTGTCATCCGGTTCGGCACTAAAAATCTGGCGCGCGTCATCATGCCTGCCGACTGTGGTCAGGATTGTCCCGTCATGAATGAACAGATCCGCGAGATTTACCGCTTCATCCAGCATGCCACCCCTATTACCGCGAAGATCAAGGACGACACCCTTGAGCGCCAGGCCAAGCGCGGCTTTCACGGCATCCAATCGCTCACCCATCCGGCTCGAGGTTTGCTCGTTAAACCCAGTCACCCGAATGACCGACGTCGCGTTGATAATCGTCGCAAATACCGTCTGCTCGATCACATCACGCCGTTCCAAGGTCACGGAAAGACTTTTACCCTCTCTAATCAAGCCCAGATCGACCCAGCTGCCGCTCCGGCCTCGAAGAATTGGAGCCACCTTAGCCAACGGCCAGGCATGGATATTGGTACCATCGACTGTGTGGATGATGTCTCCGGATCGTACACCTGCCTCGGCGGCGGGGGTGTCCTCGAAGACCTCTAGCGCCATGACGAATTCGTCCGACCGCCCGAGGCTGATGCCGATACCCGAGTACCCCTGCCGGTGCGATCGGCTGGACTGGGCGACCTTGGCGCTTTGATACCGAGAGAATCTGTCCAGTTCCGCCAGCGCCGAGTCGAATATCGTTTGATATGCGCGTTCTAACTCGGCCTCAGCGATATCCGCAGACTGTATGCGCGCGGTTTCCAACGCCGTTGCGGTCAAATAGCTCCAACGGACCACATCGGCATCCGCCGGCGCCTTAAAAGTAGCGGCAGGTTTATCCCGATAAAAAAGCCTGATCTGATCACCATCCCGTTCTGCGCGAAAACCTGGGTCCAGATCAGAAAGCCCGTTTAGGCCCAGCAGGACCATCCGAGGGATGTTCGGTTCCTTGACATAGTAAAGTTTAATAGTACCAAACCCAGCAGAAAACAGCGCCGCCGCATCATCCCAGACGAAGGTTTTTGAGGGACCAGAAGGAGGTAAGACGCAAGACATCAGCGCGGTCGCTGCCAGAGCCGCAAGCGTGCCGCGAACCGCCCCCGTCAACAACCGACAGCACGCACGGGTTGAGCGGAAGACGGAAAGTGTGTGCAAGGTCGACGTTCCCGAAGCAAGGGCGCGAGCATTCATTAGATAACTGTAAATATGGTGAAAAAAGCGTCCAGGATCAATGTTCACCGACGCCTGCCGCGTCCACGCAGGCGATTGTGCCCTTTGCCCGACCCGACGCCGCCGGTGCCGGCGCGCCGCGTGGGACGCCCCTGGGTACCGCCCGCGACATAATCGACCCGGAGCCGACCGGAAACACGGTCCGCCTCACGCAATTTCACCGTCAGCGTTTCACCCAATTTCAAACTGAACCCTGAATGACGTCCCACCAACGAGTGCGTTTTCGCATCGTGATCGTAGAAGTCGTCCGGCAGATTCTGGACCGGCAACAAGGCGTCGGAAAGGCCACCGTCAAGGTTAACGAAGACACCAAAATGCAGGACCCCGGTTACGACCGCCGTCATGTCCTCGCCAATTCGGTTGGCCATGAACATCGCGGAAAATCGGTCAACCGCCGAGCGTTCGGCCACCGACGAGCGCCGCTCCGTCATGGAGATGTGCTCACACACACTCACCATATCAGCAGGTTGTTCGCCCGCGTCGCCATCCGGACCAAATTCATGGGCCGCTATCAGAGCCCGATGGACCAGCAGATCGGAGTAACGACGGATGGGTGACGTAAAATGAGCATAGCGGCGCAATCCCAGACCGAAATGCCCCAGATTAAAAGGACTGTATACAGCTTGGCTTTGACAGCGCAGTACCAGCAGATTGACAGAATTCTGAAAATCCTTGCCCTTTGCCTGAGCAAGTACGCGGTTGAAGAGCTTAGGTTGCAGCACCTGTCCCTTGGCGAACTTGATCTCGAATCCCTCGAGGTTGGTCCGCAGCTCCTCGACCTTGTCCGGATTGGGCGTGTCGTGGACCCGGTAGACACAGGCGCGCTTACGTCGCTCCAAAGTTTCAGCCGCCGCGACATTGGCGAGCACCATGAACTCCTCGATCAGTCGATGGCTATCCAGTCGGTCCCTGGGCAAGATCGACGCGACGGATCCATCCTCGGCTATACGTACCTGCATTTCCGGCATCTCGATATCCAAGGCACCTCGGGTTTTCCGACCGAGCAAAAGCGATTGGAAAGCGCCGTACAATGGCCGCGCCAGCGCAGCAAGCGCGCTCTCGTCGCCTCCGGCGTTCGCGGCATCGATATCAGCCTGGATTTCCTCGTAGGTCACCCGTGCCACCGAGCGCATCAGACCACGCCGGAATTTATGCGATTTCTTACGTCCCTTAGCATCAATGATTATTTCCACCGCAAGGCAGGCCCGGTCCTCGTCCGGACGCAGGGAGCAAAGACCGTTCGACAAGGCCTCCGGTAGCATTGGCACGACACGGTCGGGGAAGTAGACTGAATTGCCGCGTTTTTGTGCTTCCTTATCGAGGACATCATCGGACCGCACGTAATGTGCGACATCAGCGATCGCGACAATCAGACGCCACCCTCCGGGGTTCTTCCACGCGTTATCTGCCTCAGCCCAAACCGCGTCGTCAAAATCACGGGCATCGGACCCGTTGATGGTGATCAAGGGAATGTCTCGCATGTCTTCGCGCTTGCCAGCGACCTCTACCGGTTTGGCACTTTCGGCCTTGGCAACGACAGCGTCGGGAAACCGATCGGGAATTTCATGCTCGTGGATACAGATCAGGCTAACCGCTTTGGGAGAATTCGCTTGGCCGATCGTCTCGACCACGCGAGCCCGCCGGGGGCCCATCTGGCGCCCCGGCAGCAGTTCAACCGCGACAATATCGCCGGCGCTTGCACCCTCCGCGTCCGCATGCTCGATAAATGCACCATTGTTCTTCTTGCCGTCGCTCGGGCTCAACTGAAATCCGCCACGAGTGCTATCCAGAACGCCGATAACGCGCGCCACCCCTTTCTCCAGCCGGCGCATGACTGAGCCGCGATAGGTATTGCCTTTAACGTAAGCAAGGCGCGCCAGAACGCGATCACCGACCGCAAAAGATGGGCCACGCCCCGTATGCGGCAGAAGAATCTCTGCTTCCTCACCCCCCTTGAGGCTGGAAATCGGACGAGCAATGGCCTCGGCGTCTTCGTTGATGGAGACAACCTCGATGACCCCAACAGGGGGGAGCCGTCCAGGAACCGCAACAGATCGGCGGCGGCCCGGATCAATCACACCGTCGTTGATCAGCGCGCCAACCATCTGTTTGAGCTCGACCCGCATGGCGCCTTTGACGTTGAAGGCACGAGCGATCTCACGGCGACCTACCGGACCCGGGCTTTCCTCGATGAATTTCTGAATTTGCTCCCGGCTAGGTAGCTCAGTCGCCTGCTTGGGTTTGCGTGCCACCGTGCTAGGTCCGCGCTCTAGTCGTCGGAGGCCGGTTGTTCGACCGCCTTGGTCTTTGGTTTCGCCTTGGACTTAGCGGCGGTTTTCTTGCCCGTCGGTTTCTTAGAGGTCTTTGCCTTCGCCTTGGGTTTCACGGCGGCCTTGGCTTTTGCTTTTGGGGCCACTTTCGCCTTCCCCTTGACTGGCCCCTTGGCGGCCTTTTCGGCGATGAGCTCCAACGCTCTCTCTATAGTGATGGACTCCTGTTCAACATCCTTCGGCAGGGTGGCCCTGACCTGTCCAAGTTGGACATAGGGGCCATAACGTCCACTATGGACCGTGACCGGTTTGCCATCGGACTCGCCAATCTGTTTGGCCGGCGGCCGCTTCCGAACGTTTTCAGCGATCAGGATGACGGCACGGTTCAGGCCAATGGCCAACACATCGTCATCGGCCGGAATCGAAGTATAGGCAGGTCCCAACTTGAGATAGGGTCCAAAGCGACCGATCCCAGCGAGAATCATGTCGCCGCTTTCCGGATGCGCGCCGACCTCGCGAGGCAGGCTCAGCAAACCGATCGCGACTTCCAGATTAATGTCGTTCGGGGTCATGCCCCGAGGCAGCGAAACCCGTTTTGGCTTATCGGATTTTTTTTCCCCCTGCTCCCCCCGCTGAACATAGAAACCATAGGGTCCCTTGCGCAAGCTAACATCCAGGCTCGTACCCGGGTCTTGACCAAGGATCCTAGGTTCGTCCAGGGCGTTGGCGCCGTCTTCGCCTTCCTCGCTGTTCGGCGCCGCGAATTGCCGGGTAAAGCGACATTCTGGATAGTTCGAGCAACCGATAAACGCGCCAAACCGGCCAAGCTTCAAGTTCATACGCCCATTAGAGCAACGCGGGCAGCCTCTCGTCGACTCACCGTTCGGTCCGTCGGGGAAGAAATGCGAGC
>JAPKDN010000252.1 GCA_028822575.1 Alphaproteobacteria bacterium
TTTGAAAGACATGGTTGATACCTCCCTGTGATTATTTGCTTAGTTATCCTGATGTTCACCCAGATGACGGCGCATCACAACCCCCCATATTCCGACGATCCTTGGGAACCGATTAGGTCGGGATGCTTGGGCTGGGTCATCTCCTATTGGTCAGACCGAAGAGCAGAGTAGCCGTTGTTCCAAAAAACCCGTTCCACTTTCATCTCGCCAATCATCGCATGCGGATCACCGCACAGCGCGAAAGTGACGCCATTAAGATGACTCTCGGCAAGAGAGCTGACGGCCTAATTCAGGTAGTTCAACAAAAAACCAAACTAGCCTTTTGGGTTTTGAAGTGCGCTAAGTGGCGACCGTATATCGTAGTAATTTTTGAGACTGGTGGGGCTGAGCTTAATCGTCTTCTTGGCCCTATAGTTCCTAGGATTGGAGCTACTGCTTGATCTGAATGACTGGTTAATTACCAACAAACAGCTCAGCGCATTCCGCAACGGGATGATGTGTGTCCACGGATAGCTTGGACCATATGATACTTTCCATCGGACTTATTCCGGTGCGAGTCTTCGAGACGATACCAAAGTCTTGGTCATCACTGGCGGGAAAATTCCTAGTCGAACGACCTTCGTCACGCAACCTAGTGGTGCGAATGTTCTCCACCCGCCTCGCGGCACTGAAACCGGACCACCAGCAAACTGAATAAAGGATGCCTTTGGGGAGCGCACCGCCTCGCTAAGCCGCCCAAGAGGCCGCCTGACGACAATCTTCACAGGCGCAGCGCAACGCCATCTTCAGGGTCGGGTCATTAAGCGCTAGGCTGCAAGCGCCACAGAAACATGAGATTTTCGCCGTCACTTCAATCTCAAATAACTGACCGTCAATCCGGTCTGTATTCGGGGCCGCGTGTTTAATGCGCAAGCCACCGTAGCGCTTCAACCTTTGGTCCGGCGGTTATTCGTCCAACAGCGTGTAGTCGATTACATATTAGTTAGGGGCATTATATCGCCGGAGGAGGTGGCCATCGCCAGTCATCACTAAAGCCGTGTCATCAAAACCAATCATCGCCAATACGTTTATCTCTGTGAAGGCGCCCAATAACCCCCTTCGAGAAATTTCTGGGGCAGGTACGAAGCCAATATCAGCGCACCAGAAACGACTTTAATAAATCAATAATTGAGCCTCAATCTCAACGCAGACATTAAATGGTAAAGAGCTCATGCCAACAGCTGACCGTGTATGTTTGCCGACATCTTGACCAAAAATATCAATTATTAAATTCGTAAAGCCATTTATTACCTTTGGGTGATCTTTGAAGCCTGGCGCAGCATTCACCATTCCAAACGCCTTGGTCCATTGTCGAACTCTCCCTAAATCACCTAATTCTCTTTTGACGTTAGAAAGAATTGTCAACCCAACCTGTTTAGCCGATGCGTGTGCTTGCTCCAATGAAACCTCTCCCCCGACCTCGCCAAATGGGCCAGCAATGGACCCGTCTGTATTTTGAGCAAGGTGGCCTGATATGTAAAGTACATCGTCTACCAATTGCACCCAGGGAAATGGAAGTTCTGCCCCTGTAGGCATCATCAAGGGCGCAGGAAGCGTTAAACCAAGAAACTCTATCCTATCTTCTGGGTTCATTTATTGTTTCCATTCAGGATATTTAGTAAGCTAATTCGCAAACCATTCTACTATCTCATTCTCCTCTCTGGATCAGTGCTGACCAAATTGTATGCTGGCGAGGTCTCAATTCGTCTTCAGTCCGCCAGACCCAGCCCCAAGAACCGCATGAATGAGACCCGGTCGCGTACCTGATACCCGACCTAGTCGTCCTACCAGCATGTAAAGCGTGCAAAGCGCGATCGTTTTGAACATAACCACCGCGACCTGCAGCTTACGCCACACTTCCTCCAGAAGAGGCCGGCAACCTTCCCAAGAACACACCGTCAATGTTCGCCAGTCGGTCGCACTTGGCGTCAAGACCACCCTAGCATCTCAACCGATCGACAAAGTGCAACTTCCCCATCAACTCCGCCCCCAGTGTCAGCGCGCCGTCAAGTCGATTCTAAACCGCCGGGGGCGGAAATCAGGATTTTAAGAAGTGCCCTTAACATTGGCCACCGAGTTAGCTTATTTTTGAACGTAACTCATATGCTTTGTTGAACGCGCGTAGACATCAATTTTCCTGTTTTATTTGCTTCAACGACAAGCTTCTGAAACTCCTCAGACGTACCTACGGAATGAACAGATTCACCCATATGCGTCGTACTATCGAAGCCATAAATTACATTAAGCCGGTCCATATTGTCGGAAATCATTGGGATTAGGCCAGTGACGGTTGCTCCAGATTTTTTGACTAATTCTTCTACCTTAGGAAGAACTTCCAAAGCCGCTTCTAAATTAATTCGATCCACTTGATAGGTTCGAACCATCATAACTGGTTTTTTTTCTGTTTTTCCATAAGCCACACGAAGAACGTCCGGCCCCATAAACAATCCGGCGGGGTCTTCTTGGCGTTGCTTAGCTAGCTTTTGCATTTCAACATCCGCAGCTAATTTATCTGTAGCCGCAGTCGCCGCAATAAAGTCCTCAAACAAACCAAATAACGCTATAGAGCCCGCCATTTGACCGTATGTTATCTTCATAAGCAGCGTGTCGCCGCCAGCTCTTTGAAGGGCTCCTTCACCGATGCGAAGTCGCTCAATGACAGTATCAAATTTTCCTGGATGAGGCGTTACAACTCGCCGCGAAATAATTGTCATTCTATCCTCCTTTTATCGAAAAAGCCGGAACTTCCTATATAATAGTCCCTGCGAGTTTAAAACTTGCGGTCAAATTGCTCGGAAGGCAATCAAAAATCATTGCCTACGGCGGGCGGGAGAGATGCCTCGGAAAGGTGAGCCAAGAGACCGCCACCACGGCATAATATTGACGTTCGTGCCCTGATGCGAAAGTACCTGTCATATCGCCGTATTGGATGCCACATCTCTTGGAGAAAGATGGAAGATCTTGGCGGCAGGGTCGAGGGAACAACCACAGCCCCCAAGCAGCGCACTCCTACCGGCGACGTAACTATATATAGCTCGCCCGTGCACCCAAGGTTTCCATGGGGGTTGCCAATGGTATCTGACGACGGTTAGGAACGCAGAGAAGCACTCATTGCCAGCTCCTATTTTTCGATGACCGGCGTTATGTCCCATTGACCCATTTCCAGAACCGGGTCGAATAAGGCGTCGATTGCTTCCATCGACGTCGCCTCGACGATGAAATAGTTGGTATGTTCCAGCCGATTCGAATACCGAGCCTTTATCGTGATGCCGTGATCCGCCGCCCGTTCAGAGATCCCCGCCATGGCCGCTTGCCCTTTCGGGTCGTGTGCCATGCACGTCGCATAGTCATGGGTGTGCTTGATAACGAAAATCATTTTTCTTCCTCTCCAAGGTTTCTGGCTTGTGTTCAAGGCACCAAAGTCCTTAGCCACCATTTCAGTAATGATCACGCAGGCAAGCGCCAAGGCCGAGCGTTCGTGCATTTTGATGTCGATCGATCTTCGGGTCAACATGCCGGAGCCGGCTTTGGCCTGAGCTAGTCGATGCAGGGTAGGATATCAGCGAACGGGTCTCTCAGGATTGAGACCTCCGCCATTTGGGAGCTGACACAACGCCCAGTGCGCACAACATTGCAGCCAATCTTGACGAGCCTGTCCTCGCGCGTCGTCAACGACCAGTGCCGCACGGCGCCGGGTAGCTCCAGGATAAGTAGGAAGTTCCCGAGATTACAGACGAGTTTGCGACATGAAAGGCGTGTCCACTGGGTGGCGTGTTAGCCTTCCTTGATGTGCTGCTCCGCCATGCCGCGCCGATTATAAAAGATGGCAACCCGCTCGGCGGGACGGGCGAGGATGGTTACAATGAAGGCGCCCCATGGATTAAGTTCACCCGGACGCCATTCGTCACCACCCGGTCAGCGTAGTCCTGACTAACTCTTTTGCCGTCGTCGTAAATGACGCCAAGGTTCTTCTCGACGGTCGCATATCGGCCAGTGGCTTCCGTTCCCTCATCGCGGTCGCGAAGTCATTGTGCTGGGTCGCCTCGAAGCCCTTATTGAAGCCCTGCGCTATGACCGTCGATGCCATCAGCAAAGCCAGGGTGGAGACCGCTCTGGCGATCAATTTTCGCATGGTGAGCCCCCATGCCCAACGTCCTCGCCCAGATCGTCGCGAACGTCGCGGGTGGCACCACCAAACGCCAGGACTTATCGGGCGGCGTTGCGTATATAGAGCGTCCCAACGCATGATTGACTATACGGAGTGAGCGCATGTCAGAGCCTCAACACCCCCCCGCCAAACCCACCCTCATGATCGATAATGAGCAGGTAAGGGTTACGGAATGGCGCTTTGCACCAGGCGAGGCCACTGGGCATCACACACACGAATACAACTATGTGGTTATCCCGACCCAAGGTGGATGCCTTCGTATTAGATTACCGAATGGCAGTGACGTGTCCGCTGATCTAGTTATTGGTCAGCCGTATTACCGAGACAAGGGCGTCGAGCACGACGTGATAAATGCAGCAGATCACGAGATCGCATTTATTGAGGTTGAAATTAAGGACCGCTGAAGCGGGCCAATTATAGTTAAATTGACGAGGCGCAGCATGCCGACAGGCTCAATATGTTTGGCCGACTTCCCGCACGAAATGGTGCGGCTAACTTGTCGAAAGTGCAAGCGCAAAGGCCAGTACCGCAAGCCGACCTTGCTCCAGCGATACGATCCGACGACAGCGATGCCTGATCTGTTGCGCCAGCTCGCGACAGGATGCCCGCTGTTACGGGACTTTGGAAACGACCGTTGCGGCGCGTATTATGTGGATCTGGCTGCCGGAAATGTGACTTCTCGCCCCGACGATGGGCGCTGATACGGGTCATTGCCGACAAAGGACGCGAGATACCCCATGACTGAACCAAATCGGCCGCACCTGGACGTTTTATTCAAGAAGGCGATGGGGGTCTTAGGGAGCCGAGTAAGGCAGCTAGTTCCACAGCAAGAAGAGATCTTGATTTCAGCGATAGAGAACCTGCTACAGAACTGGGACAGGGACACCTCGAAGGTGACAGCAGACGAGATCTAGGGCAACTGGGAGCTGGTGACCAAGCACGTCTATCCAGCGAGCTTCTCAGCGCTCCCCCAAAAAACTCGGCATGGGCGACTGATACCCCCCTTCGAGGAAATGCTGGGGGCGGCGTGGACGAAAATATGCTGGTACAGCCGAAACGGTGAACAGTTGCCGACGGCCAAAAATGGCATTATTTATAAGGGGTATCAAGAAGATAATCACCTATTATCAG
>JAPKDN010000253.1 GCA_028822575.1 Alphaproteobacteria bacterium
GGTGCTGGGGGACGATGTCGCCAACGTGGTCCGCGCGCGACCGGAACTGACAATTCTGGAGACCGGGGAGCCGTTGGAATCGATCCTTGAAAACCTGGTCTCGGCCAATGCCTATCTTGGCGCCGACGTGGTGGCCAAGGCGCTGGGCACCGGCGCGCCGGTGGTGCTCAGCGGGCGGGTCGCCGACCCCTCACTATTCCTGGCCCCGATGCTGCATGAGTTTGGCTGGTTCTATGACGACCTCGCCATGCTGTCGGCGGGAACCATTACCGGGCATTTGTTGGAATGCTCCTCGTCGGTCACCGGTGGTTGCTTTGCCTGGCCTGGCCGCAAGGCCGTGCCAGATCTGGCGCGCCTCGGCTATCCGATCGCCGAAGTCTCCGCCGATGGCACCATCAAGGTTACCAAGACCCCCGGATCGGGTGGTCGTATCGACGTGATGACCTGCACTGAACAGTTGCTTTACGAGATGCATGATCCGTCGGCCTATATCACCCCAGATTGCGTGCTCGACATCACCGACGTGGATCTGGTCGACGAGGCCCCAGATTGGGTCTCGGTCAGCGGCGCGCGAGCCAAGCCACGCACCCCCACTTATAAGGTCGTGGTCGGCCATACCGATGGCTATATCGGCGAGGGTGAGGTTTCCTTTGGCGGTATCGACGCCGTGGCGCGCGCCGAGATGGCGGCGCAAGCGGTCCGCGAACGCCTGGAGATGCAAGGCCGGGTCTTCGAAGATTACCGGGTCGATCTGATCGGCATGTCGAGCCTGCACGGCGCGCCCGACAGCCGACCGGAGCCCTATGAGGTCCGCCTGCGGGTCGCCGCCCGGGCCAAGGATCGCAAGGCCGCCGAGGCGGTCGGCTTCGAGGTCCGCTCCATGCACATGCACGGACCCGGTGGCGCCGGCGGCGGCAAGGGTCCGATGGTCCGAGAGGTCTTGGCGGTGAAATCCCTCCTGCTACCGCGCGAGCTGGTCAAACCCGAGGTTGTGATGGAGGCCGGATCATGAGCGAGACCATCCGCGTCTACGATCTCGCCCATTGCCGAGCCGGCGATAAGGGCAACACCTCGAATGTATCGGTGATCGCCTATGAGGAAACCGACTGGGCCTTCCTGCGCGACACGCTGACGGAGGAGGTCGTGATGGCCGCCTATGCTCATATCGCGGAAGGGCCGGTGACCCGCCACGAGGTGCCTAAACTGAAGGCCTTGAACTTCGTGATTGAAAAAGCCCTGGGGGGTGGCGTGACGATCTCCCTCGCCCAGGACATCCACGGCAAAAGCCTCAGCAACGTCATGCTGGCGATCGAATTGCCGGCGGGGCGGCGCAATGTGGGTCGGACAAATCCGGAACCGCGTTGATCGCCATGCAAAACCATCACTGTCTTTCATTTTCGTCACCCACCGGGCTACCATCGGCGCACTGGCCCATCCACGCGAAAGAGACGTCATGAAGGTCAACGGCAAGCCCACTCGCACGATCTGGCAGGCCAGCGACTGCCAAGCGGTTGAAATCATCGATCAGACCAAGCTGCCGCATATCCTGGAGGTGGCCCGGTTGACCAATCTCGCCGAGGCGGCCCATGCCATCAAGGCCATGCTGGTGCGGGGCGCACCGCTCATCGGGGCGACGACGGGCTATGGCATGTGGTTGGCGATGCGGGAGGACCCTTCGGATAATGGCCTTTCTTCTGCCTATGAAACGCTCTACGCCACGCGCCCGACGGCGGTTAATCTGCGCTGGGCTCTCGACGTAGCGCGGGGACGGCTCTCGGTTTTGAAACCTGCCGAGAGAACTGGCGCGGCCTTGGCGCTGGCCAAGGAAATCTGCGAGGAGGATATCGCTATCAACCGAGGCATCGGTGCCTCCGGACTACCGGTGATCGAAGCGCTGGCGGCGCGGAAGCCAAAGGGCGAACCGGTGAATATCCTCACCCATTGCAATGCCGGCTGGCTCGCCACGGTTGATTGGGGCACGGCAACGGCGCCGATCTACATGGCGCATGACGCGGGCATCCCGGTGCATGTCTGGGTCGACGAGACGAGACCGCGCAACCAGGGCGCCAGTCTCACCGCGTGGGAGCTGGTCAATCATGGGGTTCCGCACACGGTGATCGTCGACAATGCCGGCGGCCATTACATGCAGCATGGACAAGTCGACATGGTTATCGTCGGCACCGACCGGACCACCGCGGGCGGCGATGTCTGCAACAAGATCGGCACATACCTCAAAGCGCTGGCGGCCAAGGACAACGACGTGCCGTTCTATGTGGGCCTGCCATCGCCGACAATCGACTGGACCATCGAGGATGGAGTGCGGGATGTGCCGATCGAGGAACGCTCCGCCGACGAGGTAAAGCGGATGACCGGGCGCTTGGATGACGGTAGCATCGCCACGGTGTTGATCACCCCGGAAGAAAGCCCCGCCGGAAACCCGGCCTTTGACGTCACTCCAGCCCGGCTTGTCACCGGACTGATCACTGAACGCGGTATCGCGGAGCCATCGGTGGATGGCCTGTTGACACTATTCCCGGAACGCCGCGCCGCTTGAACCCCCACGAGGAAAGGAGCCCGAGATGACCACCACGCTTGTCAATGTCGACCTCGAGGCCGCCTATGCCGAGGCCGAAGAGACCTTTCGCGCCCGCAACCCCAATAGCGCGGCCGCCCATGAACGCGCCACCGAGGTCATGCCCGGCGGCAATACGCGCTCGGTATTGCATTACGCCCCCTATCCGCTGGCCTTTGCCAAGGGAGAAGGCGCGCATCTGATCGACGCGGATGGTCACAGGTTGGTGGATTTCCTCGGCGAGTACACCGCTGGCATCTATGGCCACGACAACCCGGTGATCCAGAACGCCATCGAGACCGCGGTCCGAGACGGTATCGTGCTTGGTGGGCCGAACCTTATGGAAGCGCGGTTGGCGCGCGCCATTGTCGATCGCTTTCCGGCGCTGGAGCTGGTGCGGTTCACTAATTCCGGGACCGAGGCAAATCTGATGGCGATCGGCGCCGCCCGTGCCTTCACCGGGCGCTCCAAGGTCATGGCGATGCAGGGCGGCTATCATGGCGGCGTGCTGTATTTCGCCGCGCCCTCGCCGATCAACGCGCCCTTCGATATGGTTTTGGTGCCCTACAATGACGCCGACGCGGCGCGCAAGGCGATCATCAAGGCCGGAAGCGATCTTGCCTGCGTCATCGTAGAGCCGATGATGGGCTCCAGCGGCTGTATTCCCGCTTCGGCGACCTTCCTCAAGGCGCTGCGCGAAGCGACGGCGGAGACCGGCGCGCTGCTGATCTTCGACGAAGTGATGACATCACGACTGGCGCCGGGCGGGAGACATGGCGCGCTTGGGATCATGCCGGATCTGCTTACCCTTGGTAAATATCTCGGCGGCGGCGTCTCGTTTGGCGCCTTTGGCGGGCGGACCGACATCATGAGCGGTTTCGATCCTCGCTCCGGTACCCCCTGGCCGCATGCCGGAACCTTCAACAACAACATCATGACCATGACCGCCGGTCTCGCGGGCCTAACGCAACTTTACACACCGGAGGCCTGTATCGCGCTCAACGCCATGGGTGATGGCTTCCGCGACCGTCTGAACACGGCGATTACCAAGCGCGGCCTGCCAATGCAAATCAGCGGTCTCGGCTCGATGAACACGGTGCATTTCCGCACCGATCCGGTGATCCGTCCGATCGCCGACCCGGTGGGCAACCGAAAACGGGACCTGATGCATCTGGATATGATCAAGTCAGGCGTCTATCACGCCCGGCGCGGGATGATGAACCTGTCGCTACCGATGACCACCGCCGACCAGGACGTGGCCGTGGAAGCCTTCGAGGAATTCCTCGACAGCCGCCGCGTGCTTTTGGTCGAGGGGTAGGCGCGAGCCGCCACGCCCTGTTCGGCTAATAGGTGAACGGCCCCATCCCTGTCTTCTTGGCTTGTGTCACGTGATCGACCGCCGCTGTGACGCCGCCGCTGGCGTGCGGGATATTCAAGTAACCAAGCGTTGATTCCACAGCGCCAAGCGCGCCGTAAATCATCGGGCCATTTGTATCGCCCATGTGAGCGATGCGGAACGCCTTGCCATCGAATTCACCCAGGCCGCCACCAAGACCGGTCATCATCTCGTCACGACAGACGACGCGAATTTCATTGGCGTCGATGCCCTCGCCGGTCCGTATCGTGGTAACACCCATGGACCGCTCGCGCGGCTCGGTCGCGTTGAGATACAGCGCGCCGGCCTGTGCCCAGACCTCGACCGCCGCGTGGGTAGCGCCCGCCAGCACCCGGTGCCGCTCGAACACCGTCTCGAGGCCTTCCTCGAACAACATGTCCAGTGCTTCGCGCATACCGAACACCATCAACTGCGGCGCGGTGCCACAGAACTTGCGGTAATGCGCCGCTTCCATCCGGGTTTTCCAGTCCCAGTAATGCCGCGGCATCGTGGCTTTGCGGGTCGCTTCTACCGCCTTTTCACCGGCGGCGACGATACCTAGGCCCGGCGGCATCATCATGCCTTTTTGCGAGGCACCGACGGTAACGTCGATCCCCCATTCATCCATCCGGTAGTCAACCGTGCCAAGCGCCGCCACGGTATCAACCAAGAGCAACGCCGAATGGCCCGCCGCGTCGATCGCCGCGCGCACCGCCGGAATGTCGCAGGTGATCCCCGTCGCAGTGTCCGTATGGACCAGAAGAATACCCTTGATTTCTTCTTTCTTGTCGTCTTTCAGGCGCGCCTCGATCGCTTCGGGACGCAGCGCGCGACGCCAATCACCGGGGATCGTCTCTACCTTAAGATGTAAGGCCTCGGCCATGGTCGACCAGGAATTGGAGAAATTGCCGCTTTCCGGCACCAGAACCAGATCACCCGGCGAGAACACATTCGAGAGCGCCGCTTCCCAAGCGCCGTGACCGTTCGAGGCATAGAGAAAGATCTCGCCTTCGGTCCGGATCACCTTGCGCATATCCAGGAAACAGGATTTCGACACATCCAGGAAATCCGCGTCGGATAGATCCATGGTCTGCCGATGCATCGCATTCAATATGCGATCCGGCACACTAGTCGGGCCAGGGGTATTAAGAAACTTACGGCCTCGTTTGAGAGACATTCAAAACTCCCTGGTTCTTGAGCTTGTGGGGCGCCAACCGAATTGGCGACAGAATCGGACAATACCCCCGACTTCCGGCAAAGAAAAGGCGGAGTTTGGCCGATTCTGCGATCACGTGGCGATCACCCGGTGATCGGGGTCTTTTCCCGGCGCCCGACAATGCTTACAGTGCGCCGCGATCGGACTATTTTTGGGATTGGTGTC
>JAPKDN010000004.1 GCA_028822575.1 Alphaproteobacteria bacterium
TGCACTTGGATCAAGGCCACCAATTATCCATGCGGTCATGTCGACATTCGGCGTCACCTTACCCACCCCGGCTTCACCCGATCACGGGAAGTTTAGAAAATTCGAACCCATGTGATCACTCCATGCCAATGCCCCTCCGAGTGCCGATAGGCAACCTGGAGCGCGGCCGTCGATAAGGACTGGGTTACACCAGCCTGGAACACACCGTTCAGATGACCGACATCCGCTGTAAAATGCGAATCAGCCGGGCTGTTCGCCCCATCGGGTTTCAACCGCTGGGTCAATCCTTTTTTGGCGAACACCACATTAACCTCGATGCCAGTTTCCTTAGTGAATGCCTTGAACAAGGGCTTTACTAGGAACGGCTGACGCGGCGAATAGACGTTAACTTCTTCCGTCGCCGCTTAGGAAAGTGGCGCCAAAACCGAAATTCCAATCGCATGCCCCATCAGAAATTTCTTTAAATCACGTTTGCGCATGATGCCCTTGGGTTATATTGAATGATTTATAATCGTGACTTTAGTGCCGTGGCGGCGCCGGACTGTCCGATTTCATTCCAAATCATTACCAACAAATACAACTATTGTGTCTAAGGAGCGTATGGACGGTGTTTCGCCGCCGACCTGCATCCTTGACTCCGCCCCCGCTTGCTCCGACAAGTCAAGGATCGACGGTTCCCCTTGGGGATGAAGAGGGAACGCGGAAGGCGCTGGTTCCAATGGACCAATGCTCAACCGCGGCTGCCCCCGCAACTGTGAGCGGCGAGCGTCGGCCCCAAAGTGCCACTGGATGTGCCCGAAAGGGACCCCGGGAAGGCGGGGCCGTGGCACGGACCCGTGAGCCAGGAGACCTGCCGTCGATGTCGTCGCCAGTTCGGGCACGGGGTGCTGCCGGGACGCGGGTTCTCCGTTCGGTGACGACTGGTTGGTAACGACTAGTTTGAAACGACTGGGCATGATCGCCTACCTGTGGGGGGAACCGCATGAGCAACGTATCTTACAACCACCAAGCCCGGAAAATACCGACGACCGTGATCACAGGGTTTCTCGGGTCCGGTAAAACCAGCCTGATCCAGCACTTGATCGCTACCGCCAATGGTAAGCGCCTGGCCTTCGTGATCAACGAGTTTGGCGATCTTGGCGTCGATCGTGAGCTCCTGCTGGGCTGCGGGATGGAGGATTGCACCGACGACGATGTGGTCGAGTTGGCTAATGGCTGCATCTGCTGCACCGTTGCCGATGATTTTCTTCCGACCATGACCGCGTTGCTGAACCGGGATGACCCGCCTGACCACATCATCATCGAGACTTCTGGCCTTGCCCTGCCGAAGCCGCTGATCAAGGCCTTCGCTTGGCCAGAGGTACGAACGCGTTCCACCGTTGATGGGGTGATCGCCGTGATCGATGCCTCAGCAGTTGCCGCCGGCCGTTTCGCCACCGACCCCGCCGCCATACAAGCCCAACGCGAGGCCGATGACTCTCTTGATCACGAGAGTCCACTCGAAGAATTATTCGAGGAACAGGTACAATGCGCCGACATGGTCATCCTGAATAAAACGGATTGTGTCTCCGAGGACGATTGGAATGGGATCGACGCCGTGGTCGCCCGGCATCTCCGCCCGGCGGTCAAAACCTTGCGCTCCAGCCACGGCAAGATCGATGCGTCGGTCCTGTTGGGTTTAGGCATGGAAGCCGAAACAGATCTGGACAGTCGGCCCTCGCATCACGATGACGGTCACGAACACGACCATGAGGATTTCGACAGTTTCGTGATCGATCTCGGCGAAACCGAGGATTCCGACGCTTTTCTAGCGCGGCTTGAGACCGTTATCATCAAGCATGACATTCTCAGAGTAAAAGGCTTCCTCGCGGTGCCCAGCAAGAACATGCGTCTCGTGGTTCAGGCCGTTGGCGGACGTATCCAGCGGTACTTTGATCGGGATTGGCGCGGTGACGATGTCCGTTCCTCGCGACTGGTGATCATCGGCCAACACGGGTTGGATGAAGCGGCGATCAGCGCGGCACTGCGCGCTTAGCGAGGTCAGGGATGCATCTTCTGGCGGCAACGCCCGGTTGGACCAGTGATGGTGCCGAAGCGGTAGACCTTGGCCAAAGTCCAGGAGAGATCGTCATTCTGTCGGCGGCGGATACCGAGCTTGCGTGCTTGGCTCAAGCCCAGGCACGGCTTATCGCGCGGTCGGATATGGGCGTGCCAAGCGTCCGTCTCGCCAATCTCATGCAACTCGCCCACAACCTGTCGGTCGACCTTTACGTAGACCAGGTCATCGCCGAGGCCAAGCTGGTCGTCGTTCGCTTGATCGGAGGCACCGGCTACTGGCCTTACGGGATCGAACAGATCGCCGGGGTCGCGCGCGAGAAAGGGATCGCGCTGGCGGTCATTCCGGGAGATGACAAGCCCGACGCCGATCTTATGGCACGCTCTACCCTTGAACCGGGCGCAGTCCAGCGGATCTGGACCTATCTTGTTCAAGGTGGGGTCGACAACGCGACCTCGATGCTTGGCTATGCCGGCACCTTGATCGGATGCGACGCTGAATGGACGGAGCCGGCGCCCTTGATGTCGGCTGGTCTCTATTGGCCAGATCTGGAATTACCAAGCCTGGAGGACCTTCAGGCGCGCTGGGACCCAGCGCGCCCAGCCGCCGCGATCGTTTTCTATCGGGCATTGGTCCAAGCCGGAAATGTGAAACCCGTGGACGCGCTGATCACGGCACTATCCGAACGCGGCCTTAACCCCTTGCCAATCTATGTCTCCAGCTTGAAGGACGTGGCGTCCGCCGAACTTGTGTCCGGGATGCTCGCCGCAGTTGATACAGCGGTGGTCCTGAACGCCACCGGGTTTGCAGTTTCCAAACCCGGCTCTGCGCGCGCCGAAACCCCCTTCGATATCGCGGATTGCCCAGTTCTCCAGGTGATTTTTTCAGGGGGCGACAGGGAAAGCTGGGAGGAGTCCACCGCCGGCCTCTCCGCCCGGGACATCGCCATGAATGTCGCGCTGCCGGAGGTCGATGGCCGCGTGCTCTCGCGCGCCGTATCCTTTAAGGCTGCCGCCCCGTTCGATCCGATCACCGAATGTTCAATCGTAGCCTATGAGCCCGTTCCCGACCGGATTGCTTTCACCGCCAGTCTAGCGGCCAGCTGGGCCCGGTTAAGACGCGCGCAACCCTTTGATCGTCGTGTCGTCATGGTTCTCGCCAACTATCCGAACAAGGACGCTCGTATTGGCAATGGTGTCGGTCTGGACACCCCCGCCAGCGCGGTTAAGGTCCTAAGAGAACTGTCGGAACATGGCTATGGCGTGACGGACGTGCCCGCCGATGGCGAAGCGTTGATGACAAAGCTCCTGGCCGGACCAACCAATGCGCTCTCGGGTCGGGATCACAAGACCGGTGGGATAATTTTCTCCTTAGCTGATTACCAAATTTTTTTCGCGAGTTTGCCCACGAGCGTCCAAGACGACGTCACTCAACGGTGGGGAGCACCCGAGATTGATCCCTTTGTCACCACCAACGCGATTGGTTTCCTGCTTCCCGTCCACGACTTTGGCAATGTCGTCGTCGCAGTTCAGCCGGCCCGTGGCTACAACATCGATCCCAAAGCCACATACCACGACCCAGCCCTGGTCCCTCCACATGGTTATCTCGCCTTCCATGCCTGGCTCCGCGGCACTTTTGATGCGCACGCGGTCATCCATCTCGGTAAGCATGGCAACCTCGAATGGTTGCCCGGCAAGGCGCTGGCGCTTTCCGAAACTTGCTATCCCGAGGTGGCGCTCGGCGCCCTTCCTAATCTGTACCCATTCATCGTCAATGATCCCGGTGAGGGCACCCAAGCCAAGCGGCGGAGCGCGGCGGTGATCATTGATCATTTGACCCCGCCGCTGACTCGGGCCGAGAGCTATGGACCCTTGCGAGATTTGGAGGCACTGGTCGACGAATACTACGAAGCTGCGGGCCTCGACCCCCGTCGCTTGGCCTATTTGTCCGAAAAGATCCTCGATTTAATCAACCGGCTGCGTATCGATCTGGATTGCGGCATTACCGACGGGGATAACGAGAACGAGAAACTGCAAAAACTCGACACCTATCTTTGCGAGTTGAAGGAATTGCAGATCCGCGATGGCCTGCATGTTTTTGGGGAAACGCCCGAGGGCCGCCTACTCGATGACCTTTTGGTCGCGCTGGTCCGAACCCCGCGTGGCTCGGGAACCGGCGCAGGCGCATCATTGCATCGCGCTCTGGCGGCGGATCTGGGTCTAGAGAATTTTGATCCCTTGGATTGCGAGATGGCAAAGCCATGGACGGGTTTTCGACCAGATTGCCTAGCCGCCCAGGCCGCAGACAGTGCTTGGCGGACGGCCGGTGATACCCTGGAACGCCTTGAGCTTCTCGCTAGTACTTTGGTTTCCAGGTCGTCAAAACCGAATTCCGACTGGACCCGGACGATCGCGGTTCTGGCCTACATGGAGTCAGAGCTCCGACCCGCAACGCAAGTCTGCGGTGACGCAGAAATCAATGGCCTCCTTTCGGGACTTGATGGCCGGTTCGTGGCACCAGGGCCATCCGGCGCCCCCAGCCGAGGTCGACCCGAGGTGCTTCCCACCGGACGCAATTTCTATTCCGTCGACACCCGCGCGGTTCCAACCCCAGCGGCCTGGCATCTGGGATGGAAATCCGCGGGCCTGGTATTGGATCGCCACCGCCAAGAACATGGCGAATGGCCACGCCGAATCGCGCTCTCGGCCTGGGGAACCGCTAATATGCGCACCGGCGGTGACGATATCACCCAGGCGTTGGCATTTATCGGCGCGCGCCCGAATTGGGAACCCTCCTCGGGTCGAGTGACCGGCTTCGAGATCCTCCCCCTTTCGGTCTTGGAGCGACCAAGGGTCGACGTGACCTTCCGAATTTCTGGGTTTTTCCGGGATGCTTTCCCCTATCAGGTTGATCTGTTGGACTCGGCGTTCCGCGCTGTAGCAGCCCTGGACGAGCCGGAAGCCATGAACCCGCTTGCCGCCAGCGTCCAAACCGACGCCGACGCGATGATCGCCAGCGGCGTCGAGCCAGAAAAAGCCTACCGGCGCGCGGCATTTCGGGTTTTTGGTTCCAAGCCAGGTGCTTATGGAGCCGGTCTGCAAGCCCTAATCGATGAAGGAATTTGGGAGACCGACACCGATCTGGCCGCCACATATCTCGCGTGGGGAGGCTATGCCTATGGCGACGGCGCGATGGGAGCAGACGCGCATGATCTCTTCCAGACCCGACTCGGGCGGGCCGAGGTTGTTCTACAAAACCAGGACAATCGAGAGCACGATATACTGGATTCAGACGACTACTATCAGTTCCAGGGGGGGCTTGCGGCTTCTGTCAGGCATTTCTCGGGCAAACAACCCGCGATCTATCATGGTGATCACTCCCGACCGGAAACCCCACGCATTCGGACCTTGTCGGAGGAAGTGGCTCGGATCGTCCGGGGTCGGGTGGTCAATCCGAAGTGGATCGCTGGCGTCATGCGCCATGGCTACAAGGGCGCCTTCGAGATGTCAGCCACCGTCGACTATCTCTTTGCTTTCGCGGCAACCGCTCGCTGCGTCGGTGATCACCATTTCGACGCCGTGTTCGAAGCCTTTCTGGAAGACCCAGAAGTTTTGGCCTTTTTCGACCGTCACAACCCAAACGCCCGCTCAGATATCGCCGCACGTCTTTCCGAGGCCATACGCCGTGGACTATGGCACCCGGGACGCAACACCATTCCCGGGCAACTAGAAGAGCGGATCGCCCTATCCTAGCGTGTCCGTTCCCTGGTCCATCCGTGAACACCACAAGGACCACCGAGCCAGCCTTGACGAAAGCCTCACCCCCTGACAAGGATCCCCAACTACCTAGGGAGGCCTCATGCTGCATAGCTTGACTGAAAAAGAAATTCAACGGTACCGCCAAGACGGATTGCTGTTCCCGAAAACCGCGATCACGCCGCAACAGGCAGCGGACTATCTCGCAATCCTTGAGTCCTATGAGGCGGAGACCGGTGAACCCGTGAACGGAAAATTCCGCTACAAATGTCACCTGGTATTCCCCTGGGTCAACGAATTGATGCGCAACGACGCTATCCTGGACATGGTGGAAGACCTGATAGGCCCTGACATCATGGTCTGGAGCAGCCATCTCTACCCAAAGGAGCCCGGCGATGGGAAGTTTCTATCCTGGCATCAGGACTCAGCCCATTGGGGCCTGGAAACCGATAAAATCCTAACGGTCTGGATCGCGTTGACGCCGGCGACAAGCCAGAACGGTTGCATGCGTATGTTGCCCGGAAGTCAGAGAACCGGCACAGTCGCGCATCGCGATACCTGGGAGCCAAAGAATATCCTGACCCGAGGCCAGACCATCACCGAGGAAATCGACGAGGCTCGCGCGGTTTGGATCGAACTAGCACCGGGGGAGGCGTCTATACATCACTTGTACATGTGGCACTCCTCGCCGCCAAACACCACCGACGGGCGCCGGGTAGCGGTCGCACTGCGTTATATCACGCCCAAGGCGCGGCAAACCCGGACCGACCGAGATTTCGCCACACTGGTCCGCGGCCAAGACACCCTTGGAAATTTCGAACCCGAACCCCGCCCGAGAACAACGATGGACCCAGAAATGGTCCGCTATCACGAGGAAATCGCGGCGATCCAAGGGGCTATTTACCTGAAGGGTACGGACAAGGCCGGCATCGAAGGCCTGACGGATCGAAAATAGGATCAGCGGCTCGTCATCTTTCAGGTGACCGCCCATCGAAAGTGATATCAGGATCCTTATAGTATCGTTGATGCCAAATGCCCTCTCCTGGCTCGTCGCCCACCGGCAACCGCCAGGTTCGGACCTTGGCGTCCGCCAATACCACGCGGAACAAGCCTCGGCGTTCATCGATTGTATTACTGATATAAGCGCGCGCATCGTCGACCGGGACATATCGCTCGGCCATTCGTAGATAAAGATCCCTCCAGATATCATCCTCGCCCACATCATTCAGAAGCTCAGCACGACCCTCTATAATGACCTTGCGATAAGGCAGGGGTTGCTCGTCGATGCAAAGCGCGACCCGCGGGTCACGGCGCAGCATCACGAACCATTCGGATCGTTCACGAGGCGTGAAATAGATCGTGTTGGTCTCGTGGAGGAACCAAAGTGGTGTAACAAATGGACTTCCGTCGTCGCGCGTAAGCGCAATCCGCATCACCACGCGTCGTTCATCGAGAAATGAAGAACGCTCCTCGGAGCTTAATACTGGCATTTTGCTCTCCTCGAACCAGGCCATTTTCTTCCGGTCTATTCGAACGGAAAATCCAGAGTATCCGACTTCGCTGCGGTTTCCGACTTGGTCGCGAATTCCGGATGGGCCCCTCGGCAACCCATCGCGGTAGGCCTATAATGTTCGGGCTGGCGCATAACCGATGCTCGCGCGAGCCCGTTCTGAACGAGCTATTCCGCCAGGTTTCGTTGCGTGAACCCGGGCTTAGCTGACATCCAGATATTATCCTGTTCAAGGGATTTTCTGTATCCGAAAATGATGTCGATGGGCGTGATGGGGCTGGCCGAGGATTCGTAGAGCACCTCGCACAGATTGCCCTCGGCGATCTGTGCCGCGACGGATTAGATACCCGGATAAATGATTAAGGCTAACTCATCGGGCACCAATACCCGCGCGAATTCCAGGACCCCGCCTTGGACTTCATGAGGGAAAAGGCGCTCGATATTGTGCGATGAATAGACCGCGTCGAAACACTCGGATGGGACCAGCGACATATCGGTTTTCGAGCCGATGATGTCCAGCTTTGCCGCCGGCTCGATGTCCAATCTGACCTCACGCCAGGACCCGTCCTGGAATACCGGCGGCGATTAATCCAACGCGGACCCACCACAACCGACATGCAAACGCCGCTTTTGGGTGGCCGGCATCAACGCGGGGCGACCCTTCCAGTTTTCGATCGTGGTCCACCTTTGAGAAAGCAGTTGCCGAAGAGAAACTCGCAGTAAAAAAAAGCACAATAGTGCGGCGGAAACGCACCGATCAACGCTCTCCACCAAAGCCAGCATTGCTGATCGCGCGGCATACAAGACCCTAAAGGACCCTCATCAAACGAAACGCGTCCAATATCGCCGCCGGGATATTCCGGCTGGCGACCGCATCGCCGATCCGGTGCAGCTCGAACCCATCACCAGCTACGGGTTGTGCGGCGCCAGAGAGGAGCGTGTCTAAATCGGTGACCCCATTATTGCCCGCAAGGCCCCGCAAGTCCCGGTAGAGCGAATCCGCCGGCGCGGTACCATGTTCGACCACGACCTGATCAGCGGCTCGGGTCGCCTCGACCCCGGTCACCTCGTTGACGAAGAATGCCAGCAGCCGGTTACCGAATTTCTCCACCCCGACCAATCGGTGGTCGAATTGGGTCGCCACACCTAGCTCATAGGTGCGCTTTTTCCAGATCACCCGCTCCGAATAGGTCAGCTCGGCAGCGAGATGGGAATCGATAGAGAACAGAGACACGTTGCTGCCGGCCGCCGCCGCCATCTCGGCACAATGCGGGGCCGGGTGTCGACCGGTACCGTCATAAATCACCACCTCGCCGCCAAGCGGGACGGAGCCACCCAGCAAATCCCAGACGCTGGTCACCTGCTCGGCGCCAGGTAACCAATCCAAATCTGGGACCCCTCCGGTGGCGACGATGACCACATCGGGCTCCAAAGCCTGAACGTCCGCTGGCTCGGCGTAGCTGTTCACCTGCGCGACGACACCAAGCCTCTCCAGCTCCGCGACACGCCAATCGACCAGCCCGATAACATCGCCGCGCCAACTTGCTCGAGCCGCCAGCAGAACCTGGCCACCAAGCCGGGGTGCTGCTTCCAGCAAAGTCACGGCGTGGCCGCGCTCACCGGCGACCCGGGCGGCTTCCAGACCCGCGGGACCTCCGCCAACTACGACAACCCGACGCGACGTCTCGGCGCGATAGACCGCGTGGGGCAACATGGTCTCGCGACCGGTCGCCGCGTTGTGCAGACAGACCGGGCGATGAGGCGACATGCAATGGGTGGCGCCGACACAGGGCCGGATCCGCTCCTCTTGGCCAGCTTTCAATTTATCAACTAGATGAGGATCCGCGATTTGCGCCCTGGTCATCGCCACCATGTCCAGATGCCCCTCGGCGACGGCGTGCCGGGCGGTGGCGATATCGGTGATCCGGGCGGCGTGGAAAACCGGCAGTGATATCTCCCGTTTGAAACGCCCAACCGGCTCGAGCCAAGGCGCTATAGGCGAGGCCATACCCGGCATGTTGTCGACGGCAAGGCCGATCTCAGTATCCATGCGTCCAAAGATCGCGTTGAAAAAATCGATATCCGCCTCTGCTGCAAAAACTTTCGCTATCTCGACGCAAGCGTTGAAACCCAAACCCTCGGCATCGCCCTCGTCGATCACAAAGCGAAACCCGACCAGAAAGTGATCGCCGACCCGGCGCCGGATCTCCTCGAAAACCATCAATCCAAAGCGACAGCGATTAGCGAGGGAGCCTCCAAACCGGTCGGTGCGCGCATTGGTCTTTGGCGACAGAAATTGGCCAATCAGATGCCCGCCGGCCAATGTCTCGATCCCGTCGAGCCCACCTTCCTTGCAACGAACGGCGGCGTCGCCATAGGCGCGGACCACGCGTTCTATATCATGACCATCCATTTCCTTCGGAAAGCTTCGATGCAGAGTTTCACGCATGGCGCTGGGGGCAATGGTGGGCAACCAGTGCCCTGCATAGGGCTCCCCGCGCCTTCCAAGATGGGTGATCTGGCACATCAGCTTGGCGCCATGCGCGTGTACCCGGTCCGACATCTTTTGCAGATGCGGGATTACTCGGTCGACCCCAACATTAAGCTGTTGAAACACCGAAGGTGAATCCGCGGCGACATTCGAGGAGCCACCGAACATCGTGAGCCCGATGCCGCCCCGCGCCTTTTCCTCGTGATAGGCCTGGTAACGATCCGCGGGCATGCCGCCCTCTTCCAGGCCGCAAGCGTGGCTTGTGCTCATGATACGGTTGCGAAAAGTGACGCCTCGGATGCTGAACGGTGAAAGCAGCGGATCTGACATGGCGTTGTCCCAGAAGAAAAATCATTCTATTGCAGTGCGGTTGGACCGTCGACGCAAGCCTGAAAATCAAAACTAGCCCCTGCGGCTTCTCACCCGTTCACGATGGAAGATATACAGCCCAGAGCCGACGATGATCGCAATACCGATCCAGGTGATCTGATCGGGGAAATCGCCGAACAGCCAGAGCCCATATCCGGTTGCTCCGACGATCTCGAGATATTGGAACGGCGCCAGGACACCAGCCTCCAGCTTGCGAATTGCCATCGTTATCATGAAGTGTCCAGCCGTCGCGATTACCCCGGATAAGGCCAACAGCGACCACTCCCACCGCGTTGGCCAGACCGGCATCAAAACTTGGAACTCCATCGCATGCCCGATCAGCAGTGCCGAACTCATGAACACCAACCCCGACAGGCCGGCATTAAACTGAAGAATCACCGGCTCCTGGGTTTGGGCAAGCCGGCGGGTAAGCACGATATAGATCGCGAAACATAATGCCGCGCCCAAAGGCATAATCGCAGTGAGGCCGAATAGATCATAGCTGGGGCGCACCACGATCATGGCGCCGGCAAAGCCAACGATCGCCGCGACGATCCGGCGCCAACCGATTCGCTCGCCCAGGAAAATCGCTGAAAGGAGGGTGACGATGAGTGGCTCGACGAAGAAGATCGCGATGGCGTCGGCGATCGGCATCAGCTTAACCGCCGCAAAGATCAGCACCGTTGTCGTCGCGATTAGAACCCCGCGCAACGCTTGAAACCAGAGATGCGTCACCGGTGCCCGTCGGAAGGCCCGGGCGACGAACGGGGCAAGAATCAAGACCTGAAAGACGAAGCGCGCCCAAGCCACTTGGCCAGCGGGCACGGTTGCCGAGAGCAATTTCGCGATGGCATCGATCGCCGGTAGGATCAGCACCGCGATCACCATAAGCGCGACCGCAAGTTCAACGCTTCTATCACGCCTTGGCCCAGTGGTCGCGGATTGTGCTGGTGTTTGAGCAGATTGTTCCATCGACGGAGTGTGCGGCCCGGTCCGGTGTCCGGCAAGCGGTATCGGGGATCGAGGTTCCTCGGGACGGATCAGGTATCAAACGCCACTATTGTGCCCGTGATACTGGCGATACCACGCGATGAATTTTGGAATCCCCTCCTCGATCGGCGTCGTAGGCGCGAAGCCTAGGTCGCGAATGCTGGCGTCGATATCCGCGTAGGTTTCCAGAACGTCGCCGGGTTGTAGTGGACGAAAATCGATCACCGCCTTTTTGCCACAAGCCGCTTCGATCACGCCGATATAATCCATCAACGGCACAGGCCTATTGTTACCGAGATTATAGACCCGGTGCGGGGCGCCGGCCTCCCCCGAGCCGGCTCCATCATCCGGCGGCGTGTCCAGCGCCGCGACGACACCGGTGACGATGTCATCGACAAAGGTGAAATCCCGACTCATATCACCGTTGTTGAACACCTGGATCGTCTCACCATTAAGGATCTTGCTCGTAAAAATATAGGGCGACATGTCCGGCCGCCCCCAAGGCCCATAAACTGTGAAAAACCTGAGGCCAATCGAGGGGATGCGGTAAAGATGCGCATAGGATTGGACCATCACCTCGCCGGCCTTCTTGGTGGCGCCATAGAAGGACATCGGCTGGTCGGTCCGTTGTTCCAGCGAAAACGGCATCTCCCGGTTGGCGCCGTAAACCGACGAGGAACTAGCATAAACAAAGCTCCGGCAGCCGTCGGGGCGATCCATAATCGCCCGACAAGCCTCCATCATCACCAACTGGCCGGTCATATTGGAGTTCAGGTATTCGAAGGGCTGTTCAAGCGAATATCGCACCCCCGCCTGGGCACCCAGATGGATTACCCGGTCGATGTCGGGATTGTGAGCGACCAGATCGAGCATTGCGTCACGGTCGGCGAAGTCCAATTTCTCAAAACTAAATCCATTGGCGCCTTCGAGCGTGGCCAGTCGAGCGTATTTGAGCGCCGGATCGTAATAGGCGTTGATCACATCGACCCCAATAACCCGCTCGCCCCGGCCGAGCAAACGCCGCGCGGTATGCATGCCGATGAACCCGGCGACGCCGGTCAGCAGGATGGTCATGGAAAGCTCCTGGCGAGTCGATCATTAAGGTTATGCCGGATTGGCCGGCATTGGCCAAGAGTAGATGGGCGCGCGGGTATCCACCAAGAGAGGACGAGGCCTGACACCAGGTCTTCGGCACGAATACCGTGTCGGCGGCGTGGTTCACGTAGTTGAAAAGGGTCAGCGCCGCTAAGGCCTCAAGCTTGAGATCCGGCAGCGTCGTGCCGTCTTGCAGCGCCTCAATGACCTTGCCCGGTTCTATTTTCATCGCGGCCACGCAATAGGTGCTGTAATTCACCAGACTGGCGGAGAGCAACACAGATTACTTTTCCGCGTCGTTCAGCGATGCGCTCTCGAAGATGCCCATTACCCCAAGATTAGGTCTCCAGCGCCGCCGGGGCCTCGGCGAGCACGTCGATGAGATTGGGTACAAGTCCCTTTTTCGCCAGCGCGACGGCCCTTTTCTCAAGCCTCTATGGTGTCACACCAGAATCACACAACGGTATTCGAGGTGAGTGTTAATCCGGCGAAAGCTTGAAATAAAAAAACTAGGCTTCTCGGTTGGCGCGAACAACTCGTGCGTGAATTAGAAACAGTCCAAGATCAAGGTTGCGTTTTCGACCCACGAAAGTCACCGCTGATTGTCCCGCCCGGTCTGGCGGCGTAGGTTTATTCCTCGCTACACAAAACCCCAGTTACCGCATGGGGCTCGGAGAAAATGCTATGACTCTCGCCGCCGTCTCGCTTGATGACAAGTATTCCCTGGAAGTGGGTCGGGTCTATCTCACCGGCGTCCAGGCCTTGGTTCGCCTGCCGATGCTGCAGCGCCAACGCGACGTGAAAGCTGGGCTCAATACCGGCGGCTTCATCTCCGGTTACCGCGGTTCTCCGGTCGGAGGCTATGATCAGCAGTTGTGGCGGGCCAAGGAATTCCTCAAGCGCAATCACATCCATTTTCAGCCGGGAGTGAACGAGGATCTTGCGGCCACCGCAATCTGGGGCAGCCAGCAAAGCAATCTCTTCCCGGACAGTAAGTTCGACGGCGTCTTCGCCTATTGGTACGGCAAGGGCCCAGGTGTCGACCGCTGCGGCGACGTGTTCAAGCATGGCAACATGGCTGGCCCGGCCAAGCATGGCGGCGTGCTACTGATTGCAGGCGATGATCACGCGGCGAAGTCCTCGACCGTGCCGCATCAAAGCGAATACGCCTTCGTCGACGCCAGTATTCCGGTACTAAACCCGGCGGGGGTCCAGGAAATTCTTGATTACGGCATCCTCGGCATGGAGATGTCGCGGTATTCTGGCTGCTGGGTCGCGTTCAAGACCACCGCTGAGAACATGGATAGCTCGTCCTCCATCGATGTCGACCCCGAGCGGGTCAATGTTGTCATCCCGGATCTGGCGATGCCAGAAGGCGGCCTCAACATTCGCTGGCCAGATGACTGGATGGAGCAGGAACGCCGCTTGCACCAGCACAAGTTGAACGCCGTACGCGCCTTCAGCCGGGCCAATGGCCTCGACCAAACGATCATAGAGACGGACGTGCCCAAACTTGGCATCGTCACCGCCGGTAAATCCTATCTCGATACCCGCCAGGCGATGGAAGAGCTTGGGATCACCGAGGAGATGGCCGCCACCATCGGTATCCGTCTGTATAAGGTGGGCATGCCCTGGCCGCTGGAGCCGGAGGGCGCTGCCGCCTTCGCCGACGGGGTCGAGGAGATCCTGGTCATCGAGGAAAAACGGGCGCTGATCGAAAGCCAGCTCAAGGAGCAGCTTTATCACGCCCACCCAGCTAGCCAACCCCGGATCGTCGGCAAGTTCGACGAGACCGGAGCCTGGATGCTCCCCTCCGCGGGAGAATTGAACCCCACCCTGATCGCCCGGGTGATTGCAGGCCGGATCGCCCGCTTTCATGCTAGCGCAACCATCAAGGATCGCCTGAAATTCCTCGACGCCAAGGAAGCCCAGCTGGTCAAACCGACGACCGATTTCGCCCGCACCCCGTATTTCTGCTCGGGCTGTCCGCACAATACCTCGACCAGGGTACCCGAGGGCAGCCGCGCCACCGCTGGCATCGGTTGTCACTTCATGTCCGTCTGGATGGACCGGAGCACCTCGACCTATACCCATATGGGCGGCGAGGGCACGCCCTGGATCGGCCAGGCGCCGTTCACCGATACCAAGCACATCTTCGCAAATCTGGGCGACGGCACTTATACCCATTCCGGCCTACTGGCGATCCGCGCATCCGGGGCATCAGGTGTCAATATTACCTACAAAATTCTCTATAATGACGCCACCGCGATGACCGGAGGTCAGCCCACCGATGGCAGTTTCACGGTCCCACAGGTCGCCGCCCAGGTCGCGGCCGAAGGCGCGAACGACGTCCGCATCGTCACCGATGAGCCGGACAAATACCCGATCGGTACCAAATGGCCGGAAGGCACCCGGATCCATCATCGCGACGAGCTTGACGCCGTACAAAAGGAGCTTCGCGAGGTCGAAGGGCTGTCGGTCCTGATCTATGATCAGACCTGCGCCGCCGAGAAACGCCGACGGCGGAAACGCGGCACCATGATTGACCCGCCGAAGCGGATCTTTATCAACGAGCTGGTCTGCGAAGGCTGCGGTGATTGCGGTGTCGCGTCGAACTGTGTCTCGGTGACACCGGTCGAGACCGAATATGGCCGCAAGCGCCTGATCGATCAGTCTGCCTGTAACAAAGATTATTCCTGCACCAAGGGTTTCTGCCCCAGCTTCGTCAATGTGATCGGCGGCAAAGTTCGCAAATCTAAGGCAGTCGGAGGCGGCTCGCGAGACCTGTTCGAGGTTCTGCCGATGCCGGAGCAACCCAAGCTCGATCAGCCCTATGGCGTTATGGTCACCGGCATCGGCGGCACCGGCGTGGTGACCATCGGCGCGCTGATGGGCATGGCCGCGCATCTGGAGGGCAAGGGCGTCTCGGTGCTGGACATGACCGGCCTCGCCCAGAAGGGTGGCGCGGTGATCAGCCATATCCGCATCGCCAACAAACCTGAGGATCTGCATGCCGTGCGCATCGCCGCCGGCAGCGCCAAGCTGATGCTGGGCTGTGACATGGTCACCGCCGCCAGCGTCGAAGGCCTCTCCAAGGTCTCCAAGGAAGAGACCACGGCGATCGTCAACACCCAACAGACCATGACCGGCGCCTTTACCCGCGACCCGGATCTGGCCTTCCCGGGCAATGCCTTCGAGGAGGCTATCAAGACCTCGACCGGCGAGAACTCGACCCATTTCGTCGACGCCACCCGGATCGCCACACAGTTGTTGGGTGACAGCATCGCCACCAATCTCTTTATGCTGGGATATGCGATCCAGAAGGGGCAAATCCCCCTATCGCTGGAGTCGATCGAGAAAGCCATTGAGCTTAACGCCGTCGCCATCGACTTCAACAAACAGGCCCTGCTGTGGGGACGGCGCGCCGCGCATGATCTAGCGACGGTCGAGAAGATCGCCACCCCGCCGGCGCCAAAGCCGTTGCATCGCGAGATCGCCGGGGATCTGGATAAGATTATCGAGAAGCGCGCCGCCTTCCTGACCGGCTATCAGGATAAGGCCTACGCCAATCGCTATGTCAGCCTTGTCCGCGAGGTCGAGACGGCCGAGCGCAACAAGACCCCCGGTCTGGATGGATTAACCGAGGCGGTTGCCCGCTATGCCTTCAAACTGATGTCCTATAAGGACGAATACGAGGTGGCGCGGCTTTATACCGACGGCACCTTCCAGCGTCAGTTGGAGGATCAGTTCGAGGGCGATTATAAGATCGAGTTCAACCTTGCCCCGCCGCTGTTCTCAAAACGTGATCCAGAAACTGGACATATGCAGAAAAAAGTCTTCGGCGCTTGGATGATGCCAGCCTTTCGCATGCTCGCCTCGATGAAGCGACTGCGCGGCGGTGCCTGGGATATCTTCGGCAAGACCGACGAGCGCAAGACCGAGCGCCGGTTAATCCAGGACTATGTCGCCCAGATGAAGGATGTCGCGGCGAACCTTGACCGCGAGAACCACGCGGCGGCACTGGATCTGGCGAGCATCCCGGAGTTGATCCGCGGCTTCGGCCATGTGAAGGACCGCCACCTGATGACGGCCAAAGCACGGGAGGCCCAAGCCCTTGCCGCTTTCCGGGACCCGGAGGCAACGAGGAACGCGGCGGAATAGGTGGGGTTAGGGACTAGATATCAAAAAGGCCAGACCTTGGGACGTAAAGCCCAGCTCTGGCTATAGTCCTATTCAATTGAAAACGCCTCACCCTATCGCCGCCGTCTTATCCAAATCCGGATGCTTATTCTGCCATCCCGTCGCCGCTTCGTAAGCCGCTGAGATCCTATACCCCATGGCCTCGTCGAATTGGCTGGTGACAATCTGCATCGATAACGGCAGGCCGGACGCGCTGAACCCGGTCGGGACCGCCAGCGCCGGGTTACCAGTGACGTTGAAAGGCGTTCGCGCCTGACGGGGATAGTGCTTCTCACCAGCCTCAAAATCCTCGATCAGGAAGGCCGGTTCCATGTTGTTGATGGTCACCACCGCGTCGAGGTCGCTGAAATTCTCATTGAACTCGGCGGTGTAACGGGCCCGGGTGCGGGTTGCCTGGACATAGTCGACGCCGCTATAGCCCATGCCTGGCAGCAGACGGCCAAGCAGCAATGCGCCGTAATCCTCGGTCCGTTCGGTCAGCCACTTTTCGTGAATGGCGCAGGCCTCGGACAGCAGGATTACCCGATTACAGGCGGCGTATTGGGCGAGCGGGCGGGCCTCGATCTCCCGAACCTGGGCCCCAAGCTCCTCGAGCACCTTGATTGCCGCTTCGAGCGCCGCCGCCATTTCCGGATCGGCGATCAAATCCTTGGTGTAGAAATGCCGGATCACCCCAATCTTGAGGCCTTTGATGCCCAGGCCCAATTGCCCGGCCATATCCGAGACAAGCTCTTCCGCGCTGCCAGGATCTTGCGGGTCGTGGCCGGCGATCACCGAAAGCGCAAGCGCGTTATCCGCCGAGGTCCGTGTAAGCGGGCCGACATGATCCAGCGAGAACGAGAGCGGCACCACGCCTCGCCGGCTGACACGTCCATAAGTCGCCTTCATCCCCAACAATCCGTTCATCGACGCCGGGTTGCGCACCGAGCCACCGGTATCAGAGCCAAGCGCGATGGGCACGAAGCCCGCCGCCACCGCCGCACCGGACCCACTGGAGGAACCACCCGGCGAATAGTCCCGCCCCCAAGCATTGCGCGCCGGCGGCCAAGGTAGATCAAAGGACGGTCCACCCAGCGCGAATTCATGGGTCGACAGCTTGCCCATTAGCACCCCACCGGCGGCCCGCAGCTTGGCGGTCACCGGCGCATCGGCACTGGCGATATTATCGGTCAACAGTTTCGAATGCGCCGTTGTGGGCCAGCCCTTGGCATCGACAATATCCTTCAACGCAAAGGGTACGCCATGCAGTGGGCCAAGGTCGTCGCCACTCATCACTGCGTCCTCGGCAGCCTGGGCATCAGCCAGAGTCTGTTCCGGGCGCAGGCTCAGGAAAGCGTTCAGGCCCGCGTCATACTTCTCGATCCGTGCCAATAGCGTCTTGGCATACTCGACGGGAGAGAGCTTTTTCGACGCGATCAAGCGCGCAGCCTCGCCGGCTTCAAGCCAATGCATGTTGCTCATCGTCCAGTCTCCCCCTTGGATGCCTTCCAGGTACCAGCGCGATAGACATGGGCCGGCTCCTGGGTCCAGTGATTGTCCCGGTCCAGGTTGCTGACCGCCAGGCGAGCAGCGTCGCCCGCCTTTTTCGCCCGCTCGGGCCCGACGGCCTTTGCCACCGCCGCTGGCAGTCCTAATGGACCATTGGTATGATCAGCCATGATATCCTCCTCGTCGCATGTACCGGGCGACCATGGCATGATGGTGGAGAGCCGTCCACGGGACGGCTGTTGATATCATTGAGACGATTTCAAGGAGGCGGTGATGAGCAGGTATCGACCGACGGTTCACGGACACACCCATATGGTGTCGGCTGGACACGCGCTGGCGGCTCAGGCCGGTTATGCGGTCCTTGAAGGCGGAGGCAATGCGGTCGACGCGGCGGTGGCAAGCGCCATGACCCTGGGCGTGGTGCAGAGCGATCTGGTTAATATCGCCGGCGTCGCGCCGATCATGGTCCGCCAACCAACCGGAGAGGTCACGACCATAAGCGGTGTCGGGCGATTTCCCCGCGCCGCCGATATAGATTTGCTGATCCGAGAGCATGGCGGTCACGTCCCGCAAGGTGTCCTGAGGAACGTGGTGCCAGCCGCGCCCGATGCCTATATCACCGCGCTGGAGCTTTACGGCACAATGCGGTTCGGCGAGGTGGTTCATGGTGCGCTGCAAGCCGCCCAAGACGGCTTCATCATGCACGAACTGATGGCGCAAACGATCGCCGAGAATGAGGATAACTATCGTCAATGGCCCGCAAATGCCGCTATCTATCTGCCGAATGGCAAGCCTCCCAAGGTTGGGGACAACTTCGTCCAGGCAGATCTTGGTAAGGCTCTGCAATACATGGCGGATCAGGAAGCGGCGTGCGGCGGCGGACGGGTCGCCGGTCTCTCCGCCGCGCGAGATGCCTTCTACAAAGGCGACATCGCCCACGCAATTGTCCAGTATCACGAGGAAAATGGCGGCTGGATGACCATGGCCGACATGGCTGATTTTCGGGTCGGTATCGAAGCGCCGGTTACCGTCAAGCATCGCGGCGTTACCCTGCACGCCTGCGGCGCATGGTGCCAGGGACCGAGCATGGCGCAGTTCTGGTCATTTCTCGACGGCACGGATCTCGCCAGTCTCGGGCACAACTCGCCAGAATACATTCACTTGTTGGTCGAAGTGATCAAGCTCGTCTTCGCAGACAGAGAACTTCATATCGGCGATCCAGAATTCGTCGACGTACCGTTGGACCGGCTGCTCTCGAAAGCGCACGCAGCGGAGCAGCTGGGGATGATTAGGCCCGACGCGGTGCTGCGTGGCGAGGACCTGTGGGGCGGTACCGCCAATGGACAACGCGAGCAGGCAGTGGCTCAGGACACCTCGTATACATGCGTGATTGATTCCGATGGGCTGGTCGCCTCGATCACGCCCAGCGACGGCTCCGCGAACACGCCGGTCACCCCCGGTTGGGGCATCAACCCTTCCTCACGAGGGTCACAGAACTGGGCCGTGCATGGCCATCCCTCCTGTGTGGCGCCGTGGAAGCGACCAAGGCTCACCCCCAATCCGGCGATCGCAGAAACCGATGACGGCGTGTTAATTCCCTTCGGCACCCCAGGCGCGGACGTACAGTGTCAGGCGATGCTGCAGGTTCTGCTCAACATCACCGAGTTCGCCATGGACCCACAGGACGCGGTCGAGGCCCCTCGATTTGCAACCTACAGCTATCCTGAAAGCTTCGAGCCGCACGAGGCGTTACCGGATGTCCTGCGTATCGAAAGCCGGATTGATTCGGCGACACTCAAGGCTCTGAGGGACACCGGTCATGATGTTCAGGAATGGCCAGAGATCACCTGGAAGGCCGGCGCCGTTTGCACCATCGTTGCTGATCCGGGAACCGGATTATTATCGGGAGGGGCCGACCCACGACGGCCTTGCGTCGCTATCGGGCGATAGCTGAAGGTTTGTCCACAATTTTGTTATTTGAGGTTGTCTACACCGATGCTCAGCTTCTATATTGTGGCAATAATCGAATTAACAATTCCCTGCATCGATTCGAGTAAGGATTCGATCAAAAATTAGGAGAATATCATGTGCGCTCAGAGAGCTACGGAACTCGAATCCTTCATGTCGGGGGTGGTGGCCAAAAATCCAGGAGAGGTTGAATTTCATCAAGCGGTCCGAGAAGTAGCCGCTGATGTCATCCCCTGGATGCAGGAGCATCCAATTTATCTCAATCTCCAGATGCTGGAACGCATGGCCGAACCTGATCGGATAATCTCTTTTCGTGTCTGTTGGGAAGATGAAGAGGGAAATATTCGGGTAAACCGAGGCTATCGCGTGCAAAACAATAACGCCATTGGTCCTTACAAAGGCGGCCTTCGTTTCCATCCGTCCGTCAACCAATCAATCTTGAAGTTTCTTGGTTTTGAGCAAACTTTTAAAAACGCGCTCACCGGCCTTCCCATTGGGGGCGGCAAGGGCGGCGCTGACTTCAATCCGAAAGGTAAGACCAATCGGGAAGTGATGCGGTTTTGTCAGTCCTTCATGACCGAACTCTATCGCCATGTTGGCGCAGATGTGGACGTCCCAGCGGGCGATATCGGCGTAGGCGGTCGTGAAATTGGCTATATGTTTGGTCAGTACAAGCGGATTACTAATCAGTTTACTGGCGTTTTGACTGGTAAAGGGATCGAATACGGTGGAAGTGAAATGAGGCCTGAAGCGACCGGCTACGGCTGTGCGTATTTCATGGACGAAATGTTAAAGACCAAGGGCGATAGTGTTGAAGGCAAATCAGTGCTTATTTCTGGTTCAGGAAACGTGGCTACCTTTGCTGCCGACAAGATTAATCATCGCGGCGGTAAGGTCCTGACTTTGTCAGATTCCAATGGCTTCATTTACGATCCGGATGGTATCAATCTCGAGAAAGTTAATTGGATCAAGGAGCTTAAAGGCAAGAGACGTGGCCGGATCAGCGAATATGCCGACCATTTCAAAGGTGCTGAATATCACGAAGGCAAGCGTCCCTGGGGCGTTAAAGCTGATCTCGCGATGCCATGCGCAACGCAGAATGAAATCTCGGTTGAAGACGCGGGAACGATGTTATCTAATGGCATAATGGCGGTTGCCGAGGGCGCCAATATGCCGACGAACCTTGATGGAGTGCACAAATTCCTGGATGCCAAGATTCTCTTTGGCCCTGCCAAGGCAGCAAATGCTGGCGGCGTGGCTATGTCAGCTCTCGAGATGAGCCAGAACTCTGGCCGACGTGCCTGGAGCAATGAGGAACTTAAAGTCATGCTGCGCGACTTGATGACAGGCATCCATTCGCGTTGCGCCGCAGACGGCGTCCAGAAAGACGGCTGGTGCAATTATGTCGCCGGCGCCAATATCGCCGGCTTTAAGAAGGTTGCCAACGCGATGCTTGCCTTTGGCGTCGTCTGATTCCGAATGGCTTCATAACTGACGGAGGGGGCCCCGCACAGCTGGGCCCCCGTTCGTTATGGACTAACATCCAAACATGAGCATTCTGGATTTCGTCGAACAGATGTTCCATGCTCTGTATCAACTTCGCGAAAGCGCGAGTCTCCTGTCTGCTTGTTAGCGCTTCAACCGACTAATCCCAATGTGCGTCGCGGGTATCGATTTTCCGACATCAGGTTACTTTCTGAATAATTTCAACATGGTCTTTGGGCGGTCTCTGCATGACGCAGCAACGTGGGAATGGTTCGAGCGTATAACCGCCGAAGACGGCGCGAAGACATTTTGGGATGTTGGCGCCAATGTCGGACTCTGTGGTTGCACCTTGATTTCCGCCGCTGCAGATCGAACGGCTGTATTGTTCGAACCCGATCCGGACAATCTCACCGTGCTGAGCAATACCATTTACACTAGAGACTTAGCTCTTCGCGTTGAACTGAGATCATTCACGGTCGGGGCCAAAACCGGAACTGCAGCCGTCAAGCGTGACTAGATAACCGGAGTGACCGGGAAACCAATCGAAGCGTTGGCTCACAATACCTTCACCCTGCGCGTCCACCATCGCTGGCCCGACTAAAGCGCGATCAGTTTAGCCAGAATCACGAAGCGATAGAGACTAAAACGTGGATCCACCCCTAACACGACGAATTAACAATTCCCACCGAACGACATCGTGGTTTGGCGTTCATTGATACGGCTCCAATTTCCAGTGGTCCCATTATTACGCGTCGTGGAATATGATGCCCATGGCATAATGAGCGCCTGATTGAACGCGGCTGACACCATGACGCATAGAGAGCCGGAACGTTCCCCGCATTTCTCGGGCCGGACGTTAATCGACCGCAATAAGCACCAGCTCTACTTGAGCCTGCATGCGCGGACGGTTCTCGACCAGCATGAACTCACCAACATCCAAGCGGTCGGAGTCACTCAACAGCACGGTCACCTGGATTGGAAAAACCAGCGGGCTGAATAGATCACGGTGCAAGCGATTGTAATCATCAGGCCCATAGCGGTGCAAAAGGGGTGCCAGCTTGGTTTGCCCGGCGTCATAGCGACGGCGTGTGAAGGATTTCAAATCCTCTGAGTAACGATGATCTTGACGCATAGCCTCGGCCCATCAATTAACCAGAGGCGCCTGGGACGGATAGATTCTGCGGCGCAAATCGTCGACGGCCGGCGGCAGGGGGTACTGATAATATCGGTATTCACCGCGACCAAACCCATGGCGCGCCATAATCACGCGACTCGAAAACAAACGATCATCGTCATAGCGGCCCGAGAGCGCCTCACACTCGCCCCAGGAAAGCAACGGCCCAGTCAGCGCAAAGCCATCCGCATCCAGCCCCCCGTGACCCGGTCCCAATGCTTGCTAGCCAAGTCCTTCATTTCACGCCCTACTCGAACCCAGGGCTCCAAACAGCCCGCCATCGATCAACACCACACCAGTAACGTTGTTCAGCGCGCCGATGATCACCCTAATAACGCCAATAGTTAGAAATTTGAATGCCAGGAGAGCGATTTTGGCGAAGAGGAACGACCCTCCCCATACGATCGACAACAAAACCAAAAT
>JAPKDN010000254.1 GCA_028822575.1 Alphaproteobacteria bacterium
TTCCAATCGGTTGAATACCAATTTAGCGATGATTCGGTCCAAGGTTCTGGCAGGGTTGATTGGAGGGTTTTCGGCTGGAAACCGATTCGCTGGATGATGCGCGAGCAGGTTACAGCACAATCCGACGCAACGGCGGCAATCAGTGACATGTCGGGCGGTTTCGGACACGGGTTCCATTGCTGCCACAGGGTCAATCCGCCGGCAGCGCGTTCAGCAGCAGCGTCCCGAACCCGACCATCTGCGGGCTGGTGCCCCGATAAGTTCGGATCGCCGAGAGCACCTGCTGGATCTGTTCCGGGTCCAACGGCGGTGGCGCGCTTGGCGGCCCGAGCCCGGTGAGGATCCCAGGCGCGGTATCGATAATCCGATCTGCGATCTCCTCGCATGAAGCCAGAATTCTGGGATCGGAAAGGCTTGTTCCAAGGACGTCCGCCACATGCGCCAGATAGTTTGGCCAATGGGCGAGTATCCGGTATAGGCCGGGCACGAATGCCTCGCCCGCCAGTTTGGTTTCGAAGACATCGACCACCGCGCGTCGCGCTGGGTCCAACTCCTCCCACGGCACCATTCTGGGAAGCTGGGGTAAGGCCGGTGGCAGCGGCCTGGACGTCGGGGTGGGTTGGGTGCCCATGGTTTCCACCTCCCCAAGCAGCAGACGGGCAAGGCAGCCAGCGAAAACCAAATTGACCGGGCTGACTCGAGTGAAAGTCCGGCAAACATCCCGGATTGTGCCTTTCGATTGGCCGAATATGCCAAGCATCTCCAGGCTCGCAGGCTGGATTGGCGGCAAGGGTGGAAGCGCTGAGACATCAACATGCGCCCAACCTGTATGCTGAATCGCCCCGTTCTCGAAGGCCGGTCGGGTAATCTCCCAAATCCATTCTAGAAGTCCAGGGTAGGTGGCGAGATGGCGAAACAACGAGGAGACATAGGGAGCCGCGTAGGCAACACGGATCTCGTCATAGATTGGGGCGATGGTGCCGCTGGCCTCGCTTTCGGTAATCTCGCTCAAAGCCGCCATCGCTGTTTCTCCATTTCTTGCGGTTTTTGTCGCATTGCCCTCTCGGCGAGGGTGACGAAAGTCTCACGCCTTTTCAAGAAGGCCAAGTTTGCCGGGCTTGACCGATGCGTCGCTTGGGCAGGGCCATGAAGGGTCTTGCCTTCCACTTGGCTAAAGTTCTTTATCGCGATCGCCCCTTGGCATTTTTAGGCGGTGGTTGCCTGCGCTTCCACCCAATTTTCAAATCCATCCTTCGGAACCATCTCGTGATCATGGAGCCGACTACGCTTTATCCGACCCTGTTGGCCCTCTTTTCGGCGTTTCTGTTCGCGCTTGGTGATCAGTTTCAGAACCAGGGCCTTGCGACGGTGGACTCCCGCGTCGGCGCAGTGCTGTCGATCGGTGTCTCCACGACCTTCTTCTTGGTATTGGCGCCATGGCTGCTCGATATCGAAAGGTTGCTGCATCCGGCGGTGCTGATCTTTGTCCTGGTGGGCCTGTTTCGGCCAGGCATTTCGGTCAACCTCGCCTTGGTGGGCATGCGGTATCTGGGGCCGACCCTAGCGACAACCCTGACCTCGACCTCGCCGTTTTTCGCCACCGCCATGGGGGTTCTCTGGCTTGGAGAGTTGATCACCATGGAAGTCGCGGTGGGCACCCTGGTTATTGTCCTGGCAGTGATGCTCATGGCCAAGCGAGGCGCGACAGGGCGCGCCACTTGGCCGCTGTGGGCGTTGGCGTTCCCGGTCGGTGCGGCGATCATCCGTTCCGGTGGCCATGTTCTCTCAAAACTCGGCATGAACGAGGTTCCGGACCCCTATCTGGCAAGCCTGGTGACTTTCTCAGTCTCGGCCTTGACGACGATTATTATTCATAGAAGCCGACGCGAGGCCCCGTCGATCGTATGGGGAAGTGCGGGATCGCTATGGTTTATGGGCGCTGGGTTCGCCTTCGCCGTTGCGATTCTAGCTCTGAACGAGGCGCTCCTGCGCGGCACTGTCGTGCAAGTGGTGCCGGTGGTCTCCGCAGCGCCGGTTTTCATCATGATCATGAGTATCGCGGTTTTTCAGCGAGAGCGAATTACCGCCCGTACCGTCACCGTCATCTTTATGGTGGTGCCGGCGATTATCTTGATCTCGCTGTCGTGACCTGCGCCAACGTTTTCGGTACCCGTCCCCAACGATCCACGATATTCATGACATTCTTTTATCCTTGCGTGGTCCAGCCTGGCGTCGGGCCCGACTGGAAAGGCTGTTCAACGCCCGTGCCAGAATTCACCTTATCTGCGGCCCTGTTGCCCATTGTCTTCTCTCTCGTGGCGGCGTTTCTGTTCGCGCTGGGCGCGCAATTTCAAAGCCTGGGCCTGGCTTATATGGACTCACGCAGTGGCGCCGCGATCACGATCGGCACCTCCGCGATGTTGTTCATCCTAGCGGCCCCAGTTTTTCTGGAGATCGACAATCTCCTGCACCCGGCCGTCTTGATATTCATGTTGATTGGTTGTTTTCGCCCGGCGGTATCGGCCAATCTGGCCTTGGCGGGTATGCGTCATCTCGGTCCGACCCTATCTTCGACCCTGACCTCAACGGCGCCGTTCTTCGGCGCCGCGCTTGGGGTTTTCTGGCTGGGAGAGGTGTTGACCTGGCCAACGGCAGTTGGGACCCTGGCCATCGTCTTCGCGATCATGATGCTGAGCACCAATCGTGACGGGGTCGCATCGAGTTGGCCGCTCTGGGCGCTAGCGCTTCCGGTGGGCGCCGCCGCGATCCGCTCCGGCGCCCATGTGTTGACCAAGGTCGGCATGGAATCGGTGCCGGATGTTTACATTGCCGGGCTGGTGGGTTTCGTGGTCTCGGCGATCATTACTCTGTGCATCCACAAGGCCCGCCGCGACGCGCCACCCATTCCCTGGATCAGCCCTGGCGCGCGCTGGTTCATGGGCGCGAGTTGTTGTTTCAGCCTTGCCGTGATCGCGCTGAACACGGCGCTCCACGTAGGTCAAGTTGTTCAAGTAATCCCGATCGTCGCCGCCTCGCCTATTTTCACCCTATTGTTAAGCGTCACTGTGTTTCGTCGAGAGAAGATAACTATCCGTGTGGTCGGAGCGGTGTTCATCGTGGTGCCGGCGGTGATCCTAATCGCCGTGGCGGGTTAGCGGGGCTTTGCGCCAACCAACGTCTTCTCGCAATCGACCTCCACGACCACGCCATGCCCGAAACCGCCCCACCGCTTGGCCGCGCTTTGCTCCGATGATAAAGGTCGTCGCACACAATTCGACCGGAGACATCGCCATGGCCGCCGATGCCAGCTTGATCAAAAAGACTGCGACCGAGATCCATGATCTTCTGAAAACCGAGGCGGTCAGCCCCCTGGACCTTCTCGATGCGCTGGAGGCGCGGAACACCGAGGTGGACGGGGCGGTCAATGCGTTGCCAACCCTGTGTTTCGACCGGGCCCGGGACCACGCCAAGGCGGTGATGGAAAAGCCGATGGACGAGCGCGGTATCCTTGCCGGCATGCCGGTGGCGATCAAGGATCTGTCGCCTGTCGCCGGGGTGCGCAGCACCTGGGGATCACGGATCTATAAAGATTTCGTGCCAGAGCGGTCCGACTGCATGGTGGAGATCCTGGAAGCAAACGACGCGCTGATCTATGCCAAGGCGAATACGCCAGAATTTGGCGCTGGCGCGAATACCTTCAATGAAGTGTTCGGTGCCACGGTCAATCCCTGGGATACCTCGAAAAGCTGTGCCGGGTCGTCCGGCGGCTCGGCGGTGGCGCTAGCCACCGGTCAGGCCTGGATGGCAACCGGCTCAGACCTTGGCGGTTCGTTACGCAACCCCGCCAGTTTTTGCTCGATCGTTGGTTTTCGGCCAAGCCCTGGACGGGTAGCGGCCGGCGCAAGCGGGCCGGGAGCCTTTCCGCCGGATCTGCTCGCCATTCCGGGTCAACCCTTTAGCGTCGCCGGCCCGATGGCACGGAACGTGCCAGACGTTGCATTGATGCTGGATGCTATGGTCGGAAGCCATCGGGCGGATGGGATCTCGCTGCCCCGGGCGCGCGAGAGCTATGTCCATGCGGTCGCGGATCGAAAATTGCCGCGCAAGGTGGCGTTCTCCCGCGATCTCGGCGTGACCCCGGTGCATCCGGAAGTCGCCTCGATCTGCGAGGCGGCGGCCAAGCGGTTCGAGGAACTGGGTTGTATCGTCGAAGAGGCGCACCCGGACTTTACCGATATCCAGGACATCTTCCAGACCCATCGGGCGATGTCGTTCTATGTTGGCAAAAAAATACTCCTCGAGAAGCACCGCGACCTGCTTAAGCCTGAGGTGATCTGGAATATCGAGCGCGCCGCCGAACTGACCGTCGATGATTTCGCCCGGGTCGAGCTGGCGCGGGGCCGTTACCTCGCGCGGGCTGGGGCGTTCTTCGAGGAATACGACCTGTTACTTAGCCCAGCGACGATCGTGCCACCCTACCCTGTTGAGCAGCGCTTCGTCGCCGAGCTTGGGGATCATAAATTTGACAATTATGTCGAGTGGCTCAGCATCGCCTATGCTATCACCCTTACCGGTTTTCCGGCGGTGAGCGTGCCGGCCGGGTTTACCCATGACGACCTGCCGGTGGGGATGCAGCTGGTGGGCGGCCCACGCGGCGAGGCGGATTTGTTGTCGGCGGCGAACCTGTATGAGGAGTTAACTGGCTATGCCGGGCTGGTGCCGATGGATCCGAGAGGGCCGAAGAGCTAGCTGGGGGGAGGAGGTGGATTAAGTCTGCCTTCCGGTATCTCAACTTTATTCAACTCCCTATCGAAGGACGGCGCAGCGCATGAAACGGTGCAGCGCGAGAAATACTGCAACGCCTTCAATGGCCGATGAAAACTCTCCACTATCCGTCATCACCCAACACTTGGTGTGTCGGGCCTAACCTTTGTCGCGGAGGCGATAGATTTATAGTAACAGCTTGCCTGTTTTCGCCGGGCTAACGAACGGTCAAAATACCATCAGGAAATCAAAAAGAATGAGGGCACGCGATATGGCAAAAAAACTGGATCCCGCCCAGCGCGCCAAGGCGCTTACCGGATTGGCGGGATGGAGTGACGCCAACGGGGGTGATGCCATCACCAAAAATTTCAAATTCAAGAACTTCAATCAGGCCTTCGGCTTCATGACCCGAGTGGCGTTGCTGGCTGAGAAGATCAACCATCACCCTGAGTGGTTCAACGTCTACAACAAGGTCGAGGTGACGCTTGCCACCCACGATGCCGATGGCGTGACCGAGCTGGATATCCGGATGGC
>JAPKDN010000255.1 GCA_028822575.1 Alphaproteobacteria bacterium
CTCCGTTCAGCCCGCTGGCACGGCTGGCTGAACGGAGGAAAGACCGTGATGACGTTAGGCGAAGTGCGCCCAGAACAGAGAATATTGGATGATATCGGGCCATCACAATTGATACAGCGTTTGGAAACACGGGTCACGGAACAAAAATGCTCTCATTTTTCCCAGCGGAGGCCTCTTCCTGCACCATCGGCGTCGGGTCCGTGCGTTATATGCGCAATATTAGTTTACGCTGTGGGTCGTCAGCAGATCTCCCAAACCGGAAAGCATTTTGATGACTGATCGCATCGGTATCACTGGTAGAGATATTGAAGCAAGCAGGGGTTTTTACGCCAAAACCTTGGAGCTACTAGGCTATGTTTTAGGCAAGGTTGGTGTTTACGCAGCTAGCTTTGTCATCCCGGGGAACAAGGCGAAAATACCGACCCAGGCGGAGATTTCTAGCTGTCAAAATGCATCCCTATGACGCCCCGTGTTCACTTCGCTTTCAATGCGCCTCCGCGGGCGGCTGTCGACGCGTTTTTCGTCGCGGGGTTATCCGCTGATAGCATTGAAAACGGAGCGCCCAGAATACGGGATAACTATCATCACCGGTATTATTTGGCATTTTTGCTTGATCCGCCCGGGTGCAATATCGGAGCGGTTTGCCATGCCTGATGATGTTCTTCTCCGACTGCGGGGCACGGATTGCGTTGGGATCGATTAGGCTCGGTGGTTTGCCGCGGCTTCACCAATAGGCGATGGCGCCCACCCCACGGCGCAATGCACTGGGTTGGCCTGGAACAACAATCCCGCCGCTTGCATCGCCGCGTATTCACGATCCCAGATTTCGCGCTCGGTCTCGTCCAATAAACCGCGCGCGTGGCTTGCCCGATAGGTCCAGATTGGGCCGTCGGGGCGGTCGAAGGTGAGTAGGGCCGGAAAGCCCTGGACATCGCGGAAACCGGCTTCGGCCATGCGGGGGTAGAGCGAGCGGTCGGCGACCGCGCCCGGGGACATGGATTGCGGCTGGCCATTGACCTTGGCCGCGATCGCCGAGGGCAGATCCAGGTTCCACCATTGCGGCATGTCGACGGCCCGAACCACGACGCCGACCGGGCCGCTGGGGCGCACGACGCGGGCCATCTCGGCCAGCGCCTTGTCGGCGTCGCATTCCTCCAGAACGGTGATCGAATAAACAGCGTCGAAACTGTTATCGGCGAAGGGGAGGTCCGTAGCGTCGGCTTCGATCAGGCGGAGCGCGCCGGCATCGGGGAAGGGAGGGGGGGGCAAGGTATAGCCAAGGGGGATATCGGGGCCCCTGGTGGCGAAGCCGATACCAGCGGCGATAGCGGCGCCCTCGCGCAACAGATACCCATTGGCGTCGACGCCGGTCAGGGCCAGATCTGGGCGGCTGGCCAGCACCTGGCGGCATAGCGCGGCAGGACCGCATCCAACCTCCAAAACCTGACTTTTTTCTGGAATTTGCATTCTTTTGACCAGAGATGAGAGCATATCGCCATAGCTTGGAAGGCTGGCGCGGTCCTCCAGCATCGCCACGCCGCCGATATGGGCGCCGCCGAGGATGATCAGGGTAAAGCGGCTCGCCAGACGCTCCAGCACCGGCTCCCATTGTGACGCCGCGAGGAAGAACGGCGTCAATACCAAGGGCGGCCCGGCGCCCATGACCCGGTAGGTGAGGCCCGCGACGGTACCATTCGTGCGCTCGGGAGAGAGCGGGGGCAGTGTGTCTAAGTTATTGAAAAAAAGTTCCATTTCCTGGCAAAGTGCGCCGGGCTTCTCAACTGCGATATCCGACCAGGCGGTAGCGGCGTAACCGGTGAGGCGGACCTGCCGGGCATCCGGCATGGCCGGCGCGGCTGCATTGGCGGTATCCGTCGGGATCCCGCTCTCTCCGGCTAGCACCATCACCTGCCCGGCAAGGGGCGCGAAGGCGTCGGGGTTGATTCGGCTAGGAATTATCAAGGCGATACGGGCGACCCTGTCGAGATTGGCCATGGAGAACGCGTCGATATCGCCTGGCATCTGAGTCGCCATGAACACTCGCTGGAAACCCAGATGATCGAGGACGGCGGCGAGGCGGTCGGCCAGAGCGGTCATGTGTTCGACTGTCCCGCTAGTAGATCGTGCGTTTCATATGGGCCGGATAATCCTTGTCATAGGTCTCGCCATCAAAGCTTTCGCCGACCAGCGCTCGCTGCATCTGCCCGGTGGTCGGCAGGGTCGACCGGTCGACCTGGGCCTCGGTTGACCATAGTTTTGAGCGGACTAGGGCCTTGGGGCATTGATAGTAAACCCGGTCCACCGTGGTGACGATCACCGTCGTCGGCGCCTTGCCCTGGATGGCGAAAGACTCACGCAATGCCGCGTCGGTGACGATCTTGGCGGTGCCGTTGATCCGCATCGTCTCGTTCACGCCGGGGATCAGGAACAGCAGCGAAATTCTGGAGTCGCGCACCAAATTGCGCAGGCTATCGAGCCGATTGTTGCCGCGCCGATCGGGCATCATCACGGTCTTTGGATCGGTCACCCGCATGAAGCCGCCGGGGTCTCCGCGCGGCGAGCAGTCCATCCCCTCAGGTCCGACCGTTGCCACCACCACGAAAGGCGCCACCTTGATAAACTGGCGATAATGGTCGGAGATATGATCGATCTCCTTGGTCAATGACCGCTCTACTGCGGTGCCGTAAATCTCCTCCAGCGCCTCGATCGAGGTCACCTCGCCTTTATCGGGCTTTGGCATCTGGTTCATTGGATCTAATCCTCTTGGTGGCCATGTCAGTCGAAGGGGTCGAGCGGATGGATCGGCCGCCGGACGTTTTTATAAGCGACCTCGCGGATATTGACCCGAGCGGCGCCGGGTGTATCGGCAGTCAGGATACGGTCAGCATGGGCACTGAAAGTAGCACGAAAATGCGAGGGTGACTTCACGAAAACCAACCCCGCCTTGCCAAGATCCAAGCCGACCGAGCTGTATTGCCCGGTATCCCATTCAAGCCCGCCGACCGAGCGCACTGCGACCCGGAGCGAGCCGATCACCAGAACCGCCGTCAGCCCGAAATTGGTCTCCGCTCCGGCGAGGCCGGCGTCCATGGTGAACACGCCATCGGTGATCGCCCGCACCGTCGCGGTAACAGTTAGCGGCTCGCCGTCATCTACCGAAAGTGTGTGGCCCAGTGGGACCGTGATCTTGCGGCCAACCCCGGCCCGGGCGGCGCTGGCGGCGGCGGGTGCGTCGACCAGGGTAAGGTATGTGAGCCTATCGGTCTTATCGGCCCCGAGCGCGAGCAGCGTCCGCAGCACCGTTGCGTTATCGCCTCCGGCGCCGCCACTGACTGCGTCGCCACAGTCGCCGACGATCGTGGTTCCCGGCCCTGTGAGGCCCACCTTGATGGTTTCCTCCACGGTGGTGAGCGAAGGCATCAGATCCTCGCGCAGATCCCAGGTCATGTCGGCCAGCATATCCGCTGCCACTTGTCCCGTCGCGTCATCTCCATCGGCGCAAATTAGGGCGGCGAACCCGATATCCTCGAAGTCTAGCCACGGCTGGACCATGAAATAGGAGGCAGCCAGCACCTCTCCATCTTGCTCCATGCGCCTTGCCTCGGCGACGACTGCGGTCATTGGTCCTTCGGTCGTGCGGCCGTTTACCGGTGAGATGATCATCGGCCGCTTTGCCAGAGCCATTACCGGTCGGATTTTGCCGGCGAGCCTGTCGACCATGATCCGCGCCGTCCGCTCCCCAGTTTCGTACATGTCGATATGGGGGTAAGCGCCATAGCCGACAAAGAACACATTCGGCTGTAGCATCCGTGGCGTCACATGACCGTGGAGATCCAACGAGACCCCGATGGGCGTGCCCTCAGGTAACAAAGCACGGACTTTCTCTAGGACCTCGCTCTCGCAGTCGTTCTCGTCATCGCAGGCCATACTGCCATGCAGCGCCAATAACACACCGTCGACTGGCCCGGCGCCTTCGAGTTCTCCCAGGAGATCATCAAGTAAGCTATTGAAACAGTCACGCGTGAGGGATCCGCCACAAGACCCATGCGTGGCCAATAGTGGGACCGGCACGGCATCAGCTTCGGTCAGCACCGAGAGCATGCCGGTGATTTCTACCTGGGCGTCGCCGAGGTCCTGAATAACGGCGGCTCCGGTTCGAATGTATTGCGCGGCGAAATGTTCCCGCGTCGTTGAAAACGGCGCGAAGCTATTGGATTCTTGAATAATCTGGGCAATGGCTACGCGCATGATGGAGCTCCAATGGTGACCCTGGCATTAGAGCGTCGGTTGCCGGTGCTGTCGAGGCCGCCGCGGCAGTGGAGCGTGCTTAATCTGAAGGAGAAGGTGCTTTCTCCGCCGCTAGAGTCACATTCAACAAGACACTGAAGCCGACCATGCCGTCTTTCGGGAAACCCCTGGAGCCAATACTAAAATCTAGGCGCCTTATCGTGACTACCCCTTCAAAGACCGCTCGATCATTTTCGATTTTCAGGGTGAACGGCAAAACCAGAGGCCGCCGCTCACCGACCATGGACAATTGGCGATGATCCTCGTAGGCGTTCTCGCGGACTTTGACAAATCGGTTCAACATGAATGTCGCGACCGTATACGCTGCCGCGTTCAGAAAATCGGAGAAGATGGCCTGCTCGCTCACACCACCGAGGGAGAGGCTGCTAATATCGATTCTAAACTCAACCCGAGAGGTTTCAAGGTTGCCGGGATCAAAATTAATTGCCGCGTCCCAACGCGCGAAATAAGCCGAAACCCCTGAGCCGAATTGAACGATATGGATAGTAAACCGGTTTTTGGAGTGATCGACAAGCCATCCCGATGTCTCGGAAGGCGCGGGATCAACGACAGCTTGGCCTAGTGCCACGGTCGACCGTTTCATCTTTTAATAGGCCGCAGTCACCGCGCCGACGACGAGAAACGCCAGAACCGCGATAAAAACCGGCAACAGACGAGATGTTGCGCTTAAAGGATCCCGGAGTGCCATTGTCACCGCTTCTGGCGATATGCAAAACGATCGACAGACCCAGAAGGGTCATGGTGAAGTAATGCGCGGAGCCGAACAGCCCGGCCAATACAGGGCTTTGTAGGATGAAGGGTATGTCTTGGGAGAGCAGCTACCAGATTGGCGCTTACGGCAACTCGCTGAGAGACTTGTCCAAGTGATCCATGTCGCGACATGACGGTGGCGTCGAAATGGCTGCTTTGGGCGACCGTGAATGCCATGCACGACATTCAACTCGCCGAATATGGCGGTGGATCGGGGACACGAG
>JAPKDN010000256.1 GCA_028822575.1 Alphaproteobacteria bacterium
GATTTTGTGCGACGTGCCACGAACGGCGACGGTCCAGGCAAAGGATTCGCTGACCGCTCTCAAGGTCACCAAGGACACCTTCTTTCGGCTGGTGACCGAATTTCCCCAGATTGCGGTCGAAATAATGCGCGAGTTGGCGGCGCGTCTGGAACGCACTAACGCCCAGCTTCGCGAGGCTCATAGCGCTAAGCAAGCCTCGTGACGTGACCGTGGCGATGTTGTTGATTCTTTCCGGTCGGACCTTGAAATTTTGAGCCGTCTAGACAGCGCGATCCGCCGCTTGATGGCGCAGAAGAAAGTGCTCGAATGGGCCGTTGGCGAGGTCCAGGGCCTGTCAGGGCCCATTTTGGAACTTGGGCTGGGTAACGGGCGAACCTACGACCACCTCCGAGAAATTTTTCCTAATCGGGACATCAAGGTCTTCGAGCGTGCGGTTGCGGCGCATCCCGATTGCGTGCCGCCGGAGGAGCATCTTTTTCGTGGTGATTTTCTAGACTCGCTCCCGCGCGCTTTGGCGCAACTCGGACCGGTCGGGGTGCTGGCGCATCTGGATATTGGGACCGGCGTGAAAGTTGACAGTACGAGTCTCGCGGAGAGGATTGCCCCACTTGTTGCAGATCTTCTGGCGCCGGGGGCGCTAGTGGTCAGTGATCAGGAAATTTCGGCCTGGTCGGAATGCCAATTTGTGACGCCTGAGGTTATTCCAGCCGGTCGGATCCATCTTTATCGTCCGGTGCCACGACGGGACCCACGGGTTCCGAAACAGATGCTCAACTAAAGCTCGATGAGGCCTTCGGGCCGCGCGGCATAATCGTTTTGCCCCTCGACCTCCCGAAAATGACCAAGCGCCCAATGGACACTTGGAAAAGCGAGATCCTCCCATGGAATTTCATCCCAGGTGAACAAGCCGACCTCTTCGGATTCAGGTCCCGCCGCGATGCTCGGCGTAACCAACTTGGCGCGATAGATCAGCTGGACCTAGCTAAAGCGTGCGATGCTATAGACACCTAGAAGCGAATCAATCGAGATCTCGGCGCAGGCCTCTTCCTGGGCCTCGCGCATGGCGCCTTGAATCGCAGTTTCCCGCTCCTCCATATACCCTGCCGGGATTGTCCAATAACCCTTGCGCGGTTCGATCGACCGCTTGCACAGCAGGAACTTGTCCTCCCAGGTACAGACTGATCCGACTACGACTTTCGGGTTGATGTAATTGATGAAACCGCACTCGTCGCAAACGAGACGTTCATATGTGTCGTCGACAGGGATGCGATTGTGGATCGGACCGCCGGTTCGATCATCATATGGTGATGTGCTCATCCCGGTACTGTGCCGTGCCGCTGCGCGAGCGGCAAGCCGGTTGTTTCCGTGATGTCGGCGCAATTTACCATTGATTGATATCAAAGCTCGGTTCAGTCCAGCGTGGGGCTTAGACGACTAAATCGAGAGTCCTGCCAAGCCCACCAAATCCAACGCCGCGCGACGTTTGGCGTTCCGCGGTCGCTCGATCCTGATCACGACGCGCGTCCTGACTGTCCACGGCGCGATCTTCGTCGGTGGGGGTGATGCCCTGGGGGGTATTTGGCCGAACGCCGTTATTTCGCAGCTGCTCCACCGGGCGCGGCACGACGAGATTCGGCAGCGACGAATTAACGGGTAGTGACGGCGGTAACGCGGGCTGGACCATTTTAACGCCCTCCTCTAGTACTGACCCTTAACGTGCAAAGTAGAAAAAGTCAACAAATCCACCGATTCATCGATTCTCCCTATGCCTTCAACACGGCCACACCAGGCAACTCCTTGCCCTCCATCCACTCCAGGAAGGCACCGCCCGCCGTCGAGACATAGCTGAACCTCTCTAGGACACCGGCTTGGGCGAGGGCCGCGACCGTGTCGCCGCCTCCGGCGACCGAGACGACTTCGCCCGCGTCGGTCAGGTCGGCGACTCGCCGAGCCAGGGCCATTGTCGCCGCGTCGAAGGGCGAAATCTCGAACGCACCAAGGGGACCATTCCAGACCACTGTTCGGCAGCCCGCGATCGATTCGGCGAACCGTTCCGCTGATGCTAGACCGGCATCTAGGATCATCATGTCAGACGGTACTCGGTCGACGGGTACCACGCGTGTCTCGACACCGGCCGCCAGTGCCCTGGCGACGACCGCATCGTCCTGTAGCAAGATCTCGCATCCGGCTTTCGCCGCCTGGGCCTCGATCTCCCGGGCGGTATCGGCGAGGTCACGTTCCGCGAGTGAGGCCCCGACGTCATGGCCGCGCGCGAACAGAAAGGTATTGGCCATGCCGCCGCCAATGATCAATTTGTCGACCCTGGCGACCAGGTTCCGGAGCAACTCAAGCTTGGTGGAGACCTTGGCGCCGCCTACAATCGCGGCAACTGGGCGCTTCGGGCTCTCAAGCGCGGCACCAAGCGCCTCCAGTTCCGCCTGCATAAGCCGGCCCGCGTGCGCGGGCAGCTTCCGCGCGATCCCTTCGATAGAGGCATGGGCGCGATGAGCGGCGGCGAAGGCGTCATTTACATAGACGTCTCCCAGATCCGCCAACGCCGCAGCGAAGGCGTCGTCATTGGCTTCCTCGGCGCCATGGAAGCGGAGATTTTCCAACAACACCACCTCTCCGTCACCAAGCGCGGTGACAGCCGCGGATGCTGGGTCACCAATGCAATCATCAGCGAACTGGACCCGCGTTCCCGCCAATGCCTTAGAAAGTGGACCCACGAGTGGCGCAAGCGACATCGAGCTCTCGTTTTTGCCCTTGGGACGTCCGAAATGCGACATCACCACGACCCGGGCGCCACGTCGCGCCAATTCCATGATCGTCGGTGCCGCGCGTTCGATCCGCGTCGTGTCTGTCACCACGCCGTCCCGCATTGGCACATTAAGATCGACGCGCAGTAATACGCGCAACCCCTTGGGGTCGAAATCGTCAAGGGTTTTGTGAGCGGTCATTGGAAGATCCCATCGGAAGGAATTACGCCACACTTTCAATCACAGGTTCCATTGCGAAGCAACCGGACGAATAATGTCTTTTTGGGATTGAAACCCTGGGCAAAGATAACAAAGTCAGGTGAATAAACGGCCGTGGAGAATGGAATGCGCCCGCGTGAACGCCTCGCTTACACGATAAGCCAGACTGCCCGGATAGCATGGTTTACCGGCCATTACCTGGCAACTCGCCGGCTTGATCGAGGGACGGACGAACCAGGAACCTTGAAACCCTCACCCCAAAGCCGTCGCCGCGCGCGCCTTGTCCGCCGGGCCCTTTTCGGCGGCGCGATTGAACTGGTGCGACGGGATTTTTCAAACGTCGTCGCCGGCCATTATCGCTCCCCAAGGGACATGGTTCCTAACCCAGTCGAGGCGATTCGAGATCTTATTCGGTATTATCGTGATTTGCCGCGGGCCCGGGAACGGCGGTTGGCCGGCGCCTCGATGGAAGCGCGGGCCCTGGACGTTGATGGGGCGTATCCAGACTATTTCACCCAAAACTTCCATTTTCAGACCGACGGATATCTCAGCAAACGCTCCGCTGAGCTGTATGACTTTCAGGTGGAGATCCTGTTCACCGGCACCGCCGACGCGATGCGCCGGCAGGCCCTGGTGCCAATGGCGGATTACATAAATGGCCAGGATGTCGCCTCGACGGTAGAATTGTTAGATGTTGGATGCGGAACCGGCGGCTTCCTGGCCCAAATTCGCCACTCATGGCCCAATCTGACGCTTGCTGGACTTGATATGAGTCCGCCCTATCTGGAGCGCGCTCGTGCTCGGGGTCAGGATGTCGCGGGGATCGACTTTATCCAGGCCAACGCTGAAACGATCCCGCTCACCGACGCCTCGCGGGATATCATCACCTGTGTCTATCTGTTTCACGAACTCCCCCGCGCGGTCCGCCAAACCATCGCGATGGAGATGGCGCGTGTTCTGCGGCCCGGTGGCCGGTTGATCCTGTTGGACAGTCTTCAACTTGGCGACACGCCGGCTCTCGACCCTGCTTTGTTGGGGTTTCCGGACACATTCCACGAGCCTTACTATCGGGACTATCTGGAACATGATTTGGCTGCTTGTCTGGTGGACGCTGGGTTGACCTTGATTCAGAAGACGCCAGCTTACCTGTCCAAAATGATTGTGGCCGATAAGCCCATCTAATCGCCTGCGATTTTGGCTGACTGGAGCCCCTAATCCCTTACGGCCGGCTCCAGCCGATAGTTGTTCAACACCTCCGGTCCGTTTTCGGTGACCAACACGGTCTGGGCCCGGCCCATGGCTAGCCCAGAATCACCGTTCTCAAGTATGACATGTGGGAAAAACACCATGTCAGGACAAATTCCGTCAGGTGGCTGGCGTAAATCATTGGCGGCACACCCATCCAACTTAGCCAGTAGGTTCCGCCGAGTGGGTATCCGAACGCCGCATAGCTGTGACCGCCAAACCAACCGGCGTCCAGCGTGGATCGATGAATCTCGTAGAACCGGCCAAGCGGTCCCCTGAGAAGAATGGCCTCGACCAGCCGATACATCGACCTTTGCTCACCCGAGGGTGTTCCGATGATCACCAGCCTTTCGATACAGCCATTGTAAGGGCGAAAGTTTCCGGCGAGCTCCATCATCACCTGATCTTGGCTTCGAGCGGATGAGCGCCGCCGACAACGCGCCCGTAAATCGTGCGTCGACCGGAATTCACCAGTGGGCCCGCCGGGGGCATGCCGCCGTCTCCCTCCAGCAGCGCTGTCATTGCGGCGGCGGTCAGGCTGGCGGCCTTACGCATGTAATCCAGCTCCTCGGGGGATTTCACGATGCGCTGGCGTTGGACCATCTTCGATCCATCGACATGCTTGCAAACCCCTTTGAGAGTAGCCGCGATCGCTGTGAAAGTGGCGCTGGTGTAACCATGGCTTTCCATCTCGACCCCCACGGTTGATCCAGTCAGCTCACCCGCGATCAGAATCCCCCAGAGTAGCCTCGTGGGATTGGCGTCCTCGGCGTTTAGCGAGACCCGGATATCGTCGACGGTTGATCTGTCCTCCGCTTGGACCACGTCAGGGCGGCGGCAAAGTAAGGTGACTGATTCCCCCTCGGTGGTCAGAACGGCGCACTGGCAAAACACATAGCCACCGCCATAGTAACCAAAGAGATAGAAGTATGGTTCCTGGGCCAGACTAAGCATCGTGAGCAGGCCGTACCGCGCCAACTCCGACTGCGCGATGGCGGTTCTTTCGACATAGGTCTCGAAGGGGAAGGGCGACATGGCTTTGGCTTCGCGCGGGGTGG
>JAPKDN010000257.1 GCA_028822575.1 Alphaproteobacteria bacterium
CCTCATAGAAACCCATTGGGTGGATAACCAATCGACCTGCGACTTTCTCGTCGAGTATTTTTCGGGGACCCACAACATCGAGATCATCGAACAACAACCACGAGATCCGTCCGCGTTCCCAGAGCTAATGGAGCTTGATCAGATCGACCGGCTACTCGCCGTATGGGAAGGACGAGGGTCCGACCCATGGCTTAGCGTCAAATCAATCGCCTAGACAAAGCCCATCCCGGCAGTTTCGGCCGCCGGAAGGCCGACGCGATCCTGGCGTCCACGAATTTCAGGATACCGACCAGGCCAATTTTCAAGGGACGATCCGTTTATGATGTGTGACCCATCGATCATCGAAGCCCTACGCTCGGTTTCCACCGCCACCGTGACAACGGTGCTGCTGAAGAAGGGCCTGCGTAACGTCTGGATACGAGGCACGAAGCCCCTTTCGCCCAACCAGCCGAAACTGATCGGACACGCCTTTACCTTGAGGTTCCTGCCGGCGCGCGAAGATCTGGCGACACCGGAATCACTGGCGTCACCGCGCTCCACCCGGGCCGCGATCGAGGCGATGCCCGACGGTTGCATCGCCATCGCGGATGCCATGGGCGTTACCGACGCCGGCGTACTCGGGGATATCCTTTGCGCCCGTATGGTTAAACGTGGAGTCAAGGGATTGATCACCGACGGCGTGGTGCGAGACATTTCCGGTGTGCGCGGCACGGGCCTGCCGGTTTGGTGTCAGGGCACCGCCGCCCCACCCTCGGTCACCAGTCTGACCTTTATCGGCTGGGGGGAGCCCATCGCCTGCGGCGGTGTCGCGGTGTTCCCGGATGATCTGATCATTGTCGACGACGACGGCGGGGTGGTGATCCCGGCGGCGCTTATCGGCGCCGTGGCGGAACTGGCGGCTGACCAGGAACAACTGGAAGAATGGATCATGAAGGAGATCGACGACGGCATCCCGCTGCCGGGCCTGTATCCGCCAAATGAAGCCGCTCTCGCCCGTTATGAGGCATCCAAGAAACGCTAACTCAAATTGCGTCCATACAGCGCGAAAAGCCGCTCCCAATGCCGCTCGGCAGCGGGTTTGTCATAGCACCAGCGTTGTGGGAAGGCGAAACCGTGATGAACGTCGGGATGGGTCTCCAGCTCTCCCCGGTTTCCGGAGGCCTCGAAGAGCTTACGCAGGTCCTCAACCATGTCCAGCGGCGCCAGCTCGTCATGCTCGGCGCAGGAGATGTACAGCTCCCCCTCGGCCTGGCCCAACGTCAGGTGCGGGCTTTCCTCGTTCTCGCTGACCAGCCAGGTGCCGTAGAAGGACGCGGCGGCGCCAATGCGATCCGGATACCGCGCGGCGGCGGCGAGCGCGAACGGGCCGCTTAGGCAATATCCATGGACGCCCACCGGACCATTCGTCGCCTCGTCATGCCCGGCCACGAAATCAAGCAGCGCGCCAACATCCTCCATCACCGGAGGAATAGTCATCTTGGTCCGCACCGCCCGCATCCGCGTGTGTTCCGCGCTCCCATGCTCCAGCACGTCGGGTCCATATTTTGTGTCCTTGCCAGCCCGATAATAAAGGTTCGGCAGCACCGCGAAATACCCGACGGTGCCGAGCCGGCGCGCCATGTCATAAAGTTCTTCTCGGATCCCCGGCGCGTCCATCAGCAGAAAGACCGATGGATAAGGCCCGCCGCGCTCTGGTCGGCAGATGAAGGTTTCCATCGCGCCGTCCTTGGTCGCGACATCAATGATCTCTTCACGCATGATTTTCTCCCAGCGAAATCCTCGTCCAGATTGGACCGCAGTGGCCGTTCCGTGACAAGATTGGGCATGAAGCTAGCAGGCACGTGCTGGCCCTATTCGGGATCAAAGGGAACCGCCATGACCGAGTTTCATGTCGCCATCGGAGATGTCTCTACTTTCTCAAAAACCGTTGGCGAAACTGATGTCTACCTGTTCGCCGGGATCACTGGCGACTTCTCCCCAAACCACACTAATCAGGTCTACATGGAGCGCTCCAGCTTCGGGCGGCGCCAGGCCCACGGCGCCTTACTGGTCGGCTTCATTTCGACGGCCTCAACCCTTGCGATCGCCCATTGTCGGGACGATGTGACGGCAACGCCGGTCGCCGTCGGGTTCGACCGGGTGCGGTTTTTAAAGCCAGTCTATCTGGGAGATACGATAACCGTCACCTATACCATCGCCGAGATCGACATGACCAAGCGGCGCTCGACCGCGAAAGTCGAAATCCATAACCAGGACAACGAACTGGTCGCGGTTGCCCAGCACCTCTTGCAATGGGTCCCGAACGGATAAAGGGACGCAATTGGGGAACTAATCGATCGCCGGTTGTTTCGACTTTTCGATCTTTTCCGCCCGGTGCGCGCCCGCCAGGATTGGAGGGTATCTAGCCGGTCGCGTGTCGGAGAGACAACCCGGCAGGCAGTCGATCAGAACATCATCGTTGGGATTGCAGAAATAAGCCATCGAGTAGCGCCTTGATGCCACCCCCACGCCCTCTGGTGGGTTAACCACCCGATGCGGGCTGGAAAGCCAGGCATCATTGGACCAGCGCATCATGAGATCGCCAATATTGATCACGAAACCACCGGGCGCCGCCGCGACATCCTCCCAACTTCCATCGGCCCGGCGGACCTGCAGGCCGCCGGGCCGGTCCTGAGGCAGCAGAATGGTCAACGCGCCGTAATCAGTGTGGACGCCAGCGCGCAGCTGGTCCGGCGCCGGCTCGGCTTCGAGAGGCGGATAGTGGATCAGGCGCAGGGTGCTGTTATGGGTGTTGAAACGCTCGGAAAAGTAGCCGGACTCCAGCTTCATCGCGACCGCGAATAGATCCATCAGCAACTGGGTCAGATCCTCCATTGCCGCGTAGAAAACCTCTATATCGGAGCGGAAACCCGATAAATCGGGCCAAACGTTCCGATTATAAGTCTGCCCAATTCCGGCCATGCGCTCGGGATCATCCAACCAGAACGGACCCATGCCGAACCCTTCTTTCAGATCCGGCGGCGCGACTTTGCCTTCGGTGTGAGACAGAGTTTCCAAACCAAATGGCAGGTAACCGCGCGGCGATCCCGACACGGTGCTGCGGATCGCCATCTTCACGTCCATGGGCGCGGCGAAGAAGTTCTCCATCGCCGCGACGGCACGATCGGTGACCCCTTGTGGCACGCCGTGACCACTGACCATGAAGAAACCACTGCTGGTCAAGGCCGCGTTCATTCGTTCGGTCACGGCGTCGGTCGCAACCCCGTCACCGACGCGGGCACCGGAAAGGTCGATCATCGGAACCATGTCGGTGCCCATCGTCATGCCTCCGGCAACAACATATCGGTGATCAGGCGCACCAATTCGGCGAAGCTGAGCGCAATCACACCAGTTATCAGGCCCGCCGCGGTGGCCATCGGTATCGCCCAGTTCTCAAATGCCGGCCAGCAGAGCCACAACACCAGCGTGGCGACCAGGACCGACAACCCTATGCCGCCCGCCTTGCCGTACCGGACAATTCCCCCCAGCATCGGGTATTTTGCTAGGCGATCTCGGCGCGGCCGTCTCGGCGGGGGCTTTGCCGGGGCAATGGATGGAGCCGTGGCATCCGCGTCGACGATTTTTCCTTCGGCCAATGCTTTTAGGGCCGCCACCCGCTCCGCCGCGATCAGTCCGAACACACCGGCCTTCATCAAGCCGCCGATATAACCAGCATCCCGGCCACCCTCGAGCCCACCCGTCGCCGCTCCGGCCGCCAGGAGGCCCGGAATAGGCATGCCGGTTTCGTCCAAGACCTGAGCGGTCCCGTCAATCGCGATTCCGCCCATGGTGTAGGTTATGCCCGGGCAGATCGGGATCGCCATGAAAGGCGCCTTGGTGATCGGCCAAGGCCGCATCATGGTTGAGCGCGGGACCGGCAACTGATCAAGCGTTCCCTTCGCCAAGGCGGCGTTGTGGTTTTCGACGGACGCCTTCAACACCCCGGCGTCGATGCCCGCCATCTTGGCCAATGCTTCCAGGCTGTCGGCGCGCAGGACCGTGCCACCGGCCTCTTCCAATAGCGGATTGGCTGGAATGCGCGCGGATTTTCCCGGTTCCTCCCAGATCGCCGCGTCGAAGATGGCGTAGAGAATCGCGTCCGCGGGTCGCGCGGCCAGTGCATTGGCGAGATAAACGCCGCTCCGTCCCTCGTCGACGATACGGGCGCCCGAGGCATCGACGACGATCCCCGACGTCGCCATAGCGTCGATCTCGGGATAAGGCCAGACATTGTCGTTATGCAACGCGTCCCGGCAAAGAACATGACCATAAAACCGATCGGTCTCGGTCAGCGCGGCGCCCGCCGCCACGGCCATTTTCATGCCGTCACCCATCCCAGTCCGGGCGCCACGTTGGAAAACTCGGTCAAACTCGCCGCCGATATGCTCGGCATAGAGTTCCGGATTGGCCTGGAATCCACCATCGGCGATCAGGACATGGGAAGCGCCTATTCGCGCCGTCACTCCGACTTTCTCAACCATAACGCCAGCACATCGGTCTTCATCCAACAACAGACCGATCGCGCGTGTCCCGGACAGAAACGCGCCACCGCTTGCCTCAAATTGCTCGACCAGTCCGCGCATGACCATATCGGGGCCGCGCCCTTGCCAGTCAATTCCGGCGCGCAGTGAACGTGGCGGCGCCATGCACCAGCGGTAACCCTCCTGCTCGTTGAAACGCACGAAACGCGCGCCCTTGTCCTGGAGCCAATCGAGAAGCCTGCCACCCGAACCCACGAGCGCGGCCGCCAGCGCCCGGTCCGCGTCGCCGGCGGTGCGTTCGACGATGACCGCGGTAAGTTCCTCGGCCTCCCTATACGGATCAAGAAAACCGATATGCATCACCCCGCCCGATTGCCTCGAATTGCAGGGGTAGTCCTCGCCCTCGCCCTTCTCGATCACCAAAGCGGTAAGGCCAAGTTCAAGCGCTCTCACCGCCGCGGTCATCCCCGCGAGCCCGCCGCCAATGATGACGATGTCATGGATCTTGGATGCTTCAGTCACGGCTGGCCTCGAAATTAGTCTCGACATTAAAAATCAACGCCAGTTTAGACGTTGACCCCAGCAATGCGCACCGCCCCACGACGGGATGACAAGCCATGACGGCCTTTCGACCGTACAGCTTATTCCACCATTGCCGCGCGCAACTGGGGAAACTCCTCCACGACGCGTTGATAACAGGCCCGAACATCGCCGCCGTCATCCTTTACATCGGCATCGCCGATCGCCTCGATCGCTTCGAA
>JAPKDN010000258.1 GCA_028822575.1 Alphaproteobacteria bacterium
CCGATGCCAAAATCGACGACGCTTATACCCTTGGCTTCGAGCGCGTCGGCGCGGCGGCGAAAATCGACGACGGCGGAACCGCGGATGGAGCTAGCGAAAGGGGATATCGAAGGGGACATTCTGGATCGCTTAATAATTTGCAGGACATATATAACATGATCGTTGGCGGCATTGAGATGCTTGCTCTTATGCTTATAAAATCTTTAGTGGTTCAATTGCTAAGCCGTCAAGCCGCTAGCCAGGTTGGTGGGGGTACGGGGTGATCCAAGGATAAAACATGGAAAGACTGGATAAGGCAGGCGCAGAATTCAGTTTGGCGATTGATGTTGGGGGCACCTTCACGGATGTCGTATTGCTGAAGCGTGACAGCGGCGCGCTGGTATTCGCCAAGGTGCTCAGTACGCCTGATGATCCTTCTCGTGGCTCACTAATCGGATCCAACGAAATTCTTGTGCGCAATGGAATCCATCCCGAAGTCGTCGGTGAAGTCGTGCACGCGACCACTGTGGCGACGAATGCTGTCCTCGAACGCAAGGGCGCCAGGACCGGCTTGCTGACGACCAAGGGATTTCGCGACACCCTCGAGATTGGCCGCGAGTCGCGTTATGATATCTATGACCTCGATCTGCGTCTGCCGGAGCCTTTGGTTCCCGGGGAGCGTCGTCTGGAAGTTGATGAGCGCGTCTCCGCCGAGGGCGAAGTCTTGACCAATCTAGACGAAGCCGCGGCGACACGCGCAATTGAGGAACTAGTCGAGCGACACGACGTGCAAGCGCTGGCGATTTGCCTGATCAATAGCATTGTATTTCCCGATTTCGAGCGCCGGTTGGCGGACATCGCCGCGCGACTTTACCCGGATCTCGCCATAAGTATTTCGCACAATGTGGGCGGTGAAATTCGTGAGTATGAGCGGACCTCGACGACGGTGGTCGACGCCTATGTCAAGCCGATGGTTCGCCATTATGTCGGGCGAATGTCCGAGGGCCTCCAGGCTCAGGGGCTGACGCCGTGCATGGCGATGATGCTTTCGCATGGCGGTATCGGCTCGGCAGTGGAGGTCGCCAATTCCTTTCCCGTGCGTATGATCGAGTCGGGGCCGGCCGCTGGTGCCATGGCGGCCGCTTATTTCGCGCGGTCTGCGCTTGAGGTTCGCAATGCCATTGCTTTCGATATGGGCGGTACCACTGCGAAAATTTCGGTCATCCAAGACGGGGAACCCGCAATCACCAATGCGTTCGAAGTCGGTCATGTGCGCCGTTTCAAGCGGGGAAGCGGGCTCCCACTCCAAATAACGGCGATAGAATTGCTGGAAATCGGCGCCGGCGGGGGCAGTATCGCGCATGTGAACTCTCTCGGCCTCCTCAATGTTGGGCCGCGATCCGCCGGCGCTGCGCCGGGGCCGGCCTGTTACGGCTTGGGCGGTGCTGATCCCACGGTCACCGACGCGGATTTGCTGTTGGGATATCTCGACCCGGCTCATTTCCTTGGTGGCGACATGCCTTTGGACCCGGAGCTTGCCAGGGAGGCGGTCGCACGAAAGATCGCCACGCCTCTCGACATGTCCGTCGAGGAGGTTGCTTGGGGCATTCACGATGTGGTTAATGAAAACATGGCTGCGGCGACCCGCGCCCACGCAGCGGAGAGAGGCATTGACCTTCGCGATCATGCCATGATCGCCTTTGGAGGCGCGGGTCCAGTCCATGCTTATGCGATCGCCAGGAAACTTGGTTTACGCCGCGCACTTTGCCCGGTTGGCGCGGGGGTGGCGTCCGCCATCGGGTGCCTGACAGCGCCGCCGGCAATTGACTTGGTTAGTGCCCATGAGGATACCCTGGATGGTTTGGATTGGGCCAAAGTCCGCGCGGCCTATGACGAAATGCGAGGCCGCGCAGAGGCCACGTTGAAAGATATAATCGGCGACGGCGCGGACCTGAGTTTGCGCGGGTCGATGGACATGCGCTGTCAGGGCCAGGGCTATGCCATTACCGTTCAAATGCCGGTTGGCGTGTCGCTCGACCAGACACTTGCGGGACTACTATCTGAACGCTTTGAGCAGCTTTACACGGAAATCCACGGACACCGCCCCCCGTCCGTACCCTTGGAAATAACTAATCTTCGCGCCAGATTATCGCGCGAGGGATCGCCGATTAGTTTAGTGCCCGTGCTCCCACCGGATCGGTCGGCCAAGCGCGCTGCGGTCAAAGGGCGCCGGCCGCTCTATTTCCCATTCGTTGGCGGTTTTGTGGACGGCGATATCTATGACCGCTATGCCTTGGCGCCGGGAGACGGTGGCCAAGGCCCCGCCGTCATCGAAGAACGCGAGACCAGTGTCGTGCTCGGCCCCGACGCCCGCTTCAAGATGGATGAAATGATGAACTTGATCATCGACATCGACGGACCCGGGGAGGCGTGCCAGTGAGTGAGCAAAACGACGCCGCGAATTTGGATCCGATCAGTATCGAAATTCTTTGGACCCGGTTGATATCCGTGGTGGACGAGGCGGCGCTCACGCTACACCGGACATCCTTTTCAACGGTGGTTCGGGAGTCTCACGACTATACATGTATGTTGTTGGATGCCGAGGGCAGGGCGGTGGCCCAGGCGACCCGCAGCGTCCCATCCTTCATCGGAACCTTGCCCTATTCGGTGCGGGCCTTCCTGGCGAAGTTTCCAGCTAAGACGTTGTGCCCAGGTGATGTGATCATCAGCAATGACCCTTGGCTCGGTACCGGGCATCTGCCAGACCTCACGGCAGCCATGCCGATTTTTCGCGATGACAGACTGGAAGGATTCGCTGGCGTCATCGCGCACATGCCTGATATCGGCGGACGCCGCCGGGCACCAGACAATAAGGACATCTTCGAGGAAGGTTTGCAAATCCCGATCCTCAAACTCTACGAAGCCGGCAAGCTCAATGAAACATTGATGGAGATGATCCGCCAGAACGTCCGGGTACCCGAAGAGGTGAGTGGCGACATGCATGCCATGACCGGGGCCTGCCAAAAAATTTCCAATGGCTTAGTCACGCTGCTGGGGGAATACGGCCAACGTGGCCTGTCTGGGGTTGCGAGCGCGATCATCGATCGTTCCGCCGACGCTATGCAGCGCGCCATTTCAGATATTCCCGAGGGCGTTTATCGAACGGTCACCCCGATCGACTCTTTCGATACGCGAAACCCGCTCGAAATCCATTGTGAGATGACGATCCGGGAGGGCCGGATCGTGGTCGACTTTGCTGGTAGCTCACCCCAAAACGCCTCGTCGTTAAACGCGGTGCTGGGTTATACAAGCGCCTATTCGATCTACGCGCTGAAATGCGTGTTGCTGCCGGAGGTGCCCAATAACGAGGGCAATACCACTGCATTCCAAATCACTGCTCCGGCGGGTTGTTTCCTCAATCCTCTTTATCCGGCAGCGGTCGAGGCACGCGCGACGGTTGGCCACTATGCGACCAGCGCCATACTCAACACCTTGGCCTTGGCGCTACCGGACCGGGTTCCCGCCGAGAGTGGCATCCCTTTGCATGGGTTCGCCATACGGGGGCGACGCCATGGGAGGCCCTGCGCGGGCATCTTCTTCCTAAGCGGAGGGCAAGGCGCGCGGCCCGATGCCGATGGGCTTCCTACTCTCAGTTTCCCGACCAATGTATCCAATACGCCGGTCGAAGTGCTCGAGCGGACCTTTCCCATTCGTTTCCGCGAAAAATCATTGTTGGCGGGCTCTGGTGGTAAAGGCCGATTCAAAGGCGGCCTTGGCCAGCGCGTCAGTATAGAAATATTGGGGGAGGAGCCGGTCAACTTGGTATTGCTGTCACAGCGACTGCGCTTCCCCGCCGTCGGACGCCGGGGCGGTCGAAATGGCAGAACCGAGCGCGTCCTGCTCAATGGCGAGGCGGTCGAGGGTGGTGAGCCCTTTAATTTGGCAGGGGGCAATGTCTTTACGGTGGAGTTGCCCGGCGGCGGCGGTTTTGGCGAAAAGGCCATCGATGCCACCGAGTGATCGACCAACGCCCTGTGACGGGTACCGCGCGACGGGGAGACAAAACCCTAACCGAACCTCGTGGCCCGGATAGGACCGTCAAGAGACCCCCAGTTCTTCGCCCATGGTCTTGAGTACCGAGTCCAATCGATTGACCGCCTCGTCTATTTCATCCCGCGTGATGCATAACGGCGGCGCGATTGGAATGACATTCCCAGCGCGTCCAAGCATGTGGTTTTCTCGCATGACTCGTACCGCCAGCTTGTCCAACTTCAACTCTTTCGGGAACGCCTCGCCGGTCTTCCGGTCCTTGACCAGTTCCAAGGCGCAGAGCAAACCCTTGCCCCCGCGGACGTCGCCAACGATCGTGTGTTTTCGTAGCGTTTGCAAACGCTCGTACAGGTAATCACCCATGTCAGCCGAGTGTGCCACCATGTTCTCGTTCTCCATGATGTCGAGGTTGGCGAGCGCCGCCGCGCTTGAGACGGGGTTGCCACCGAAGGTGATCAAGTGCTGAAACGTCGTGTCTCCCTCGCCGATGAAGGCGTCGGCGATCTTGCCCGAAGTGATCGCTGCTCCGATCGGGACGTAGCCGCTGGTCAATCCCTTGGCGACGGTGGTGATATCCGGTTTGACCCCCCAATGTTCCATTGCGAACATTTTGCCGGTTCGTCCAAACCCGGTGATCACTTCATCGGCTATCAGAATCACCCCATGGTGGTCGCAGATTTCCCGAATCATGGGCCAGTATTCGGGATGGGGAACGTGGATTCCTGCCGCGGCTGAAATCGGCTCGGCGATGAACGCGGCGACTGTGGAGGGACCTTCGTGAATAATCGTCCGTTCTACGTCCCGGGCACAGTCTAGATTACAGGTGCCCTCGCGGGAGCACTGGTTGCAGCGATACTGGGCGGGTTGGGCAACATGGATATTGCCGGGGACCAGCGGTCCGAACTGGGCTGGAACGCTACCGCCGCCAGGGCCACCCCGACCGAGGCTGGTGCATGCCAGGGTTGCGCCATGATACGAGCCACGACGGCTCAGCACCTTCCATCGGTTCGGCTCGCCATTGAGGTGATGGAAATTCTTGGTGATCTTTAGCGCCGTTTCATTGGCTTCGGAGCCGCCACTAACAAAATAAGTTCTCGAACGTGGGTCCTGCGAAAGATTGGCCAGCCTGGCGGACAAAGTCGCGGTAACGGGCGCGACCGTGTCGTTCGGCGAAAAACTGAGCGAGAGCATCTGTTTGTAAACCGCGTCCGCGATCTCGCGACGACCATGCCCGATATTG
>JAPKDN010000259.1 GCA_028822575.1 Alphaproteobacteria bacterium
TCTGAGTTTCCGGTACCCTTAAACTCCTCAAAGATAACCTCGTCCATGCGAGAGCCCGTGTCGATCAAGGCGGTAGCGATGATCGATAGCGATCCACCTTCCTCGATGTTACGCGCCGCACCAAAAAACCGTTTCGGCCGCTGAAGCGCGTTGGCATCAACGCCGCCCGTCAACACTTTACCAGAGGACGGCACCACGGTGTTATAGGCACGCGCCAGACGGGTGATAGAGTCTAACAGAATCACAACATCCCGCCGGTGCTCCACCAGTCGTTTCGCCTTTTCGATCACCATCTCCGCAACCGCGACATGCCGGGTTGCTGGTTCATCAAAAGTCGAACTTATGACCTCGCCGTTTACCGTGCGGGCCATGTCCGTTACTTCTTCAGGACGTTCGTCTATTAGCAAAACCAGCAAATAGACTTCGGGATGGTTTTTGGCGATTGACGTTGCAATATTTTGCAACATCACAGTCTTGCCAGTCCTTGGTGGAGCCACGACCAAGGCCCGCTGACCCTTGCCGATTGGCGAGATTAAGTCGATTACCCGGCACGTTGGGTCATTCACCTTGCCGCCAACGGCCTCGAGTTCCAGACCGAGCCGTTCCTCGGGGTACAGAGGCGTCAAGTTGTCGAAGTTGATCCGATGGCGAACGACATCTGGGTCCTCGAAATTAATATTATTGACCTTGAGGAGAGCAAAATACCGCTCCCCGTCCTTCGGCGCGCGGATTTGGCCTTCAACAGTATCCCCAGTCCGCAGCCCAAACCGTCGCACCTGGCTTGGTGAGACATAAATGTCATCTGGCCCCGGTAGGTAATTTGACTCAGGCGAACGCAAGAATCCAAATCCATCTGAGAGCGTCTCAAGGACACCCATTCCATGGATCGCAACATCATTTTCAGCCAACTGCTTCAAAATCGCGAACATCATGTCTTGCTTGCGCAAAACACTAGCGTTCTCAATTTCGAGCTCTTCAGCATAGGCCAGAAGATCGGCGGGGGTTTTAGTCTTAAGCTCCTGAAGATGCATTTTGCGTCAGGTCTTTTGCTGATAATGAGGATACAGGGTGAGATCGGCTGATACGCTACAGTCTGTCCATACGGCATTAAGTATAAGTGCTGGACAGGGGTTTTTGGGGCTAACTGTCCCCAGCGTACGCTTCGAGCATTTACCTAAAGCTGAAGAGAAAGTCAAACAGCTAAAATTTATAAGTGATCGCTTTTTTGGAACAACCAGGTTTTAGAACGGCTTAAGCACCACAAGAAGGACAATCACGATCATCAACACCGTCGGCGCTTCGTTAAAGAACCGGAAAAACTTCGCAGAAAGCATATTGGCATCTCGTTCGAAAAACCGGCGCCAGCGCGATAACGCGCCGTGAACTCCAGTCATACCAACCAATGCCAGAATCTTCCATTGCATCCAGCCATCCTCGAGATGGCTCGGAACTAAGATTAACATCCAAACACCAAGCCCAAAGCTAGCGATCATCGCTGGATTGATGATCGCCCGTATCAATCTGCGCTCCATGATCTTGAGCGTTTCGGACAATTCTGATCCAACAGCAGCATCCGCGTGATAGACAAATAGACGCGGCAGATAGAGCATTCCCGCCATCCACGCCATGACGCTGATGATATGAAAAGCTTTAATTAGCGGATAAAATTCCATCAATGTATCGCCCTGGGAGAATTCGAATTAATCTTGATTAGGTTCGCGTAAGAACTGCGCGAGCTCTTCAACATGCTCCGGCGGCGTAATCGGTATAACACCGTGACCAAGATTAAAAACAAAAGGCCCACCGCCTAAATGCGTTCTTATCTTGGTGACAGCAGACCGCATTACATCCCCACCAGTGACCAAGGCGATTGGATCCAAATTTCCCTGCACGGGCATAAGAGGTTGAATTTCCCGAGCAGCCCATTCGGTGGGGACACTAGTATCCAGGGCCACTGCGTCCACACCTGACTGCTCCACGAAGGCTCGATACTGAACGCCAGCGCCCTTTGGAAACCCTATTATCGGGATCTGCGGATAATCTTTTTTTAACCGGTCGGTGATCCGTCGTATGGGCTGAAGCACCCATGTCTCGAATTGATCGGGTGCCAATACGCCCGCCCAGGAATCAAATAACTTCACGATCGAAGCGCCGGCCTCGATCTGAGAGCCCAAATGCCGTATCGTCGCTTCAACCAACATATCGATTAGAGCGCTAAACCCTTTCGGATCAGAGAACGCCCACTGTTTTGTTTTCGCGAAGTCTTTGCTCGATCGGCCTTCAACCATATAGGTCGCCACCGTCCAGGGAGCACCCGCAAAGCCAATCAAGGCGACATCTTCAGGTAGTTCCTGGCTCACCCTTGAGACAGTCTCGTAAGTGGCTTCAATTTGGGACCATGACCTATCTGGTGATAAACGGGATAGATCAACAGAATTTTCTACTGGCTCCAAAACTGGCCCTATCCCCTCCTCGAAATGCAAGGGTTGGCCCAAGCCATAAGGAATAATCAGAATATCCGAGAATAAAATTGCCCCGTCTGGGTGAAACCTTCTTATCGGTTGGAGTGTGACTTCTGCAGCTAATTTAGGTGTGAGACACAGGTCCATGAATGACCCAGCGTCCGCACGTAATTTCCGATACTCTGGAAGATAACGCCCAGCCTGTCGCATTAGCCAGAACGGGGTTCGCTCCGAAGTAGCACCACGAAGGACATCGAGAATCAGCTGCTTGGTCATGGGAATTGCTCTATCCGGTTAAGGCTAAAATATACAGCTAAAATATAGTGAGATGAAATTAATTGAAGTTGTAGTGGTTAGCTGTGATTCTTGGGGATTAATGATTGTTCACAGGTTCTCCACCTGCAGGGCCTAATTCTGACAACGCGCATCGGCATTGGATAGAATGTGGGAAAACCGGACGAAAGTGTTTTCGCACGTCATTGTGAGTCTCGGGAATAAAAAGCATAAGTCGGCCCCGGCTTTTTTGTCCACGCTTCGCGCGCTGTTGATCATCAGACAGCGCCACTCTAACAAAAGCGCTTGTAATAACCGTGAAAGAAGGACGGCTTACATCTTTGGTGTTCCGGATGGCATGTTATCCCCATAATGAGACTTCTGAACAAGGCCAGGTACAAGTGGTGATGACGGATCAAATCCATATACACTTGGTTTCTGATGCCACTGGGGAGACTAACCATCAGATAGCCCGCGCCTGTATGGTTCAATTTCAAGGCGTGCGCCCAACCGAGCATGTGTGGTCCCTGGTTCGAACCAGCAGCCACATCGAGAAGATTCTGACGGCCGTTGAGGCCTATTGCGGTCCTGTGTTTTTCACCCTGGTAGACGCCGACCTAAGACGCCAGTTGACCGAAGGGTGTCAGAACCTCAAGGTGCCTTGCGTGTCAGTTCTTGATCCCGTTCTTGATGCATTAAGAGCCTACCTCGGCGTGGAAAGCCGCGGAATGCCTGGGCGGCAACACAGAATGGACGCCGCGTATTTCGAGCGTATCGAAGCCATGGACTTCACATTGGTTCATGATGATGGGCAGCTAACCAATGACCTTGCCGGCGCGGACATCATCATCCTGGGTGTGTCGCGAACCTCAAAGACGCCGACATCGTTATACCTGGCTAATCGAGGGTACAAGACCGCTAACATCCCGTTGGTTCCGAATGTTCCTCTACCCGATCAGGTAATAAAAGCAAGCGGCCCTTTTATCGTCGGACTAACCAATGACCCGGTCCGCCTGACCCAAGTTCGACGGACCCGGATGCTGATGCTTAACCAAAAGGATGAGACTGACTATATCGACCTTGAAAAGGTACGAAGAGAAGTGACTGACGCACGTCGGTTGTTTAGAAAACAGGGGTGGCCAGTCATCGACGTGACCCGGCGATCAATCGAAGAAACAGCGGCCACGGTGTTGCAACACTACGCACAGTTTAAAGGGAAAGAAGGCTAATCGACGATGGCTGATGCGCTCATGGGTTCAAAGACTGGAAAAAAGGAACTTATCCTAGCGTCAAGCAGCGCGACCAGGGCGAGTATTCTCCAGGGTGCCGGCTTGGTTTTCAAGATCGAACGGCCAACGGTTGATGAATCCACCATCCGCCGGTTGATGATCGCGTCGGGGGCCGATGTGGAGTCTGGCGCGGCGCGGCTTGCCGACCTCAAGGCCCTGGAGATTAGCGCCAAACACCCCGCTTGCTTGGTCGTGGGTGCAGATCAAATCTTAGAAAGCGAAGGGGTCTGGTTTGAAAAGCCGGTCAATCGTGGTCAGGCGCGCAAACAGCTCGAACAATTATCTGGTGGACAGCATCGCTTGATAAGCAGTGTCGCCGTGGCGCTTAACAATTCTGTGATATGGCGCCATACGGATCACGCCGTTCTGAATATGCGAACGCTCAGCGAGTGTTTCCTGGCCGCTTATCTCCAAATAATGGGTGACCGTCTGCTTAGTTCAGTCGGTGGGTATCAGATTGAGAGCCTCGGTGCGCAGTTATTCGACTCGGTGACTGGCGATCACTACACGATTTTAGGATTGCCTCTCCTGCCCGTCCTCAAGTTTCTTCGCGAAAAAGACGTTTTGGAAACCTGATAGCATGCGAATTATTGGCCTAACAGGATCGATCGCCATGGGCAAAAGCACGGCGGCACGGATGTTGCGGTGTCTAGGGCTCCCGATCCATGACGCCGATGCTTGTGTCCACCGCCTATTCGCGCAGTCGGGGCGGGCGGTAGCACCAATTTCAGAGGCTTTTCCAGGCGTGGTCGTGAATGGCTCTGTCGACCGAAACAAACTCGGAGCCAAGGTGTTCGGTAAGCCCGATGAGCTCAACCGGCTGGAAGCGATCGTTCATCCATTGGTACGAGATGAACGTGATCGCTTTCTCTCGGAAAACCGCCGCCGACGCTCGCGATTGGTCGTGCTCGATGTGCCCTTACTATATGAAACAAAGGGACAGGGCCTTTGTGATAAGGTCATCGTGGTTAGCGCGCCAGCATTTCTCCAGCGCCGCCGGGCCTTGGTGCGCCCAGAGATGACCACTGATAAACTTGCACTGATTCTGGCCCGTCAGATGCCAGATCATAAAAAGCGCCAACTGGCCGACGTGGTTATCTCCACGGGGCTTGGGTTTTCGGATACACGTCGCAGGCTTGCACGATACATTCACCGCCTACAGGAATTGCCAGGCGCGGGCCGATAGGAGACATCGGGTGAGGGAAATCGTCCTAGATACGGAAACCACGGGGCTCGACGCCTTG